>NZ_JRVL01000020.1:0-5882 GCF_054823985.1 Acinetobacter sp. GN11
AATACTAATAGATAGGCGGCGTAATAGTCTAAATATAAGGTGAAATAAGAGGTCAATCTATAAAAATTGACCTGATGCGTTCTCTGAAGTGTCAACAATCACCTTGATTTTTTTCATTCATACCGCTATAAAAGCCATAATTGATTAAAAATTGTCGACAATATGCAAGATTTGACCTTCGCACCGGAGCCTCTACAAAGTCAGGGTAGAACACTGACCGAGAATGTATTTAAACAAATACAGACGGCTATTGTTTTGGGTCAAATTCCGGCAGGTAGCAAAATATCTGAACCTGAACTGGCACGGACTTATGGCATTAGCCGTGGACCTTTGCGTGAAGCGATTCATCGCCTTGAAGGCCAAAAATTAGTTGAGCGCACTGCACATGTGGGCGCGCGCGTGGTTTCGCTCTCGCTGCAACAGTTTAAAGAGCTTTACCAGATTCGTGCTTCTTTAGAAGGTTTGGCTTGCAAACTTGCTGCACAGCATATTGATAAAAAGCAAATCTTGGCATTGCGTGATGTATTACGTATGCATGCTGAAGATGAAAATTTTAAAGCAGGTAAAGGGTATTACTTGCAAGAAGGGCAGGACGATTTTCACTACTGCATTATTAAAAGTAGTGGCAATAAAACCCTAGAAAAAATGCTGTGTGATGAACTCTATCACCTCATCCGCATGTACCGAATTCAATTTTCAAACACCCCCGATCGACCGAGCAAAGCTTGGGACGAACATATCCGTATTTTAGATGCAATTGCAGAAGGCGATGGTGAGCTTGCCGAGCTGCTCATGCATCGACATATCAATGCTTCTTACAAAATTATTGAGCAAACACTGCTACAAGCACAAGGAGAATATAACAATGGCTAAACAATCCGCAGGTCAGCTATTTCGCGATGCCGTAGCCCAAGAAAAGCCATTACAAGTGGTTGGAACCATTAACGCCAATCATGCACTTTTGGCAAAACGTGCAGGTTATAAAGCGATTTACTTATCAGGTGGTGGTGTAGCCGCTGGTTCTTTAGGCTTACCTGATTTGGGAATCAGTAACCTTGATGATGTGTTGACCGATGTACGCCGTATTACCGATGTATGTGATCTTCCATTATTGGTCGATGCTGACACAGGTTTTGGTGCTTCTGCATTTAACATTGCGCGTACAACAAAAGCACTTATCAAGTTTGGTGCAGCGGCAATGCACATCGAAGACCAAGTGGGCGCAAAACGTTGTGGTCACCGTCCGAACAAAGCCATTGTGACTCAAGAAGAAATGGTTGACCGTATTAAAGCTGCGGTTGATGCGCGTGGTGATGACAGCTTCGTGATTATGGCGCGTACTGATGCCTTGGCTGTAGATGGTTTGCAAGCTGCAATTGACCGCGCAGGTGCTTACATTGAAGCGGGTGCAGACATGTTGTTCCCTGAAGCAATTACCGAGCTTGATATGTACAAACAATTTGCTCAGACAACTGGTGCACCAATTTTGGCAAACATTACCGAGTTTGGTTCTACACCACTGTTTACCACTGAAGAGTTAGCATCTGCTGATGTAAGCCTTGCGCTTTACCCACTTTCTGCTTTCCGTGCGATGAACAAAGCAGCCGAAACTGTGTATGAAACCTTGCGTAAAGAAGGTACACAAAAGAACGTGGTTGATATTATGCAAACGCGTAAAGAGTTATATGAACGCATTAATTACTATGCGTTTGAAGACTACTTAGACAACGCATTTGCTAAAAAGAAATAAACAAGCCCTCTTTTAAAAGAAGGGGAAACGATGGTCTTAGCTATCGTGAGGGCGGCATGGATGCCGCTACGTTGGACTGCGATATATGGATATATCGTCAGGCCAACAAGGATTTTTGCTTACTTTTCATCCGTGAAAAGTAAGGCGAACGGCAGGTTAATCCAAAAATTGGATGAGAACTCGGCAAGACGCTGTCGCGTTTTTACCTAAGTAAAAATTGAACAAACAACAAATTCTGGTTGATATAAAGGATGATTCTATGAGCTCAAATGAAACAACAACAGGCTTCAAACCAAAAAAATCAGTTGCACTTAGCGGACAAGTTGCAGGAAACACAGCACTTTGTACCGTAGGACGTAGCGGTAACGACTTGCACTATCGTGGCTATGACATTCTTGACCTTGCAGCGGGTAGCCAGTTTGAAGAAGTTGCTCACTTGCTCGTACATGGCAAACTACCAAACAAAGCTGAACTCAAAGCGTATAAAGCAAAATTAAAAGCACTTCGTGGCTTACCAGCAGCACTTAAAACTGCACTTGAGCAATTACCACCGTCTGCACACCCAATGGATGTGATGCGTACTGGTGTTTCAGTTTTAGGTTGTTTAACACCAGAACACGAAGACCACAATGAAGCGGGCGGAAAAGATATTGCTGATAAATTAATGGCAAGCCTAGGCTCAATGTTGCTTTATTGGTACCACTTCAGCAACAACGGTCGTCGCATTGAAGTTGAAACTGATGACGACTCAATTGCAGCGCATTTCTTGCATTTACTTCATGGTGAAAAACCATCTGAAGAGTGGATTGAAGCAATGCATACATCACTCATTTTGTATGCTGAGCACGAATTCAATGCATCTACATTTACGTCACGTGTGGTTGCAGGTACAGGTTCTGACATGTACTCGGCAATTACAGGCGGTATTGGTGCGCTTCGCGGACCTAAACATGGTGGTGCAAACGAAGTTGCATTTGTCATTCAACAACGTTACGACAACGCAGACGAAGCAGAAGCAGACATCCGTAGCCGTGTTGAGAAGAAAGAAGTTGTGATCGGTTTTGGTCACCCTGTCTATACAATCTCTGACCCACGTAACGAAGTCATCAAAAAAGTGGCACATGACTTGGCACAAGCACAAGAGAACACCAAAATGTACCTCATCGCTGAACGCTTAGAAGCAGTGATGAAAGATGCGAAAAATATGTTCCCGAACCTCGACTGGTTCAGTGCTGTGAGCTATCACTTAATGGGCGTTCCCACTGCAATGTTTACACCATTATTCGTGATTGCACGTACAGCAGGTTGGTCAGCGCACGTGATTGAACAACGCCAAGACGGCAAAATCATTCGTCCAAGCGCGAACTACACAGGTCCTGAAAACCTCAAATTCAAACCATTGGCGGAGCGTGGTTAATGAACACTAAATACCGTAAACCGCTGGCAGGAACCCAGCTTGAATATTACGACGTGCGTCAAGCCGTTGAAGATATTCAGCCAGGCGCATATGAAAAACTGCCTTACACGTCTAAAGTACTTGCAGAGCAATTGGTACGCCGTGCCGATGCCGAGAACTTAACTGCCTATTTAACGCAGTTAATTGAGCGCCGTCAGGACTTGGACTTTCCTTGGTATCCAGCGCGCGTGGTGTGTCATGACATTTTGGGCCAAACTGCTTTGGTTGACCTTGCAGGCTTGCGTGATGCAATTGCCGACAAAGGCGGTGACCCATCTAAAGTCAATCCAGTTGTACCAACACAGCTTATTGTCGACCACTCTTTAGCAGTGGAATTCGGTGGTGCTGACCCAGACGCTTTTGAAAAAAACCGTGCTGTTGAAGACCGTCGTAACGAAGACCGTTTCCACTTTATTGAGTGGACTAAAACAGCATTTAAAAATGTCGATGTAATCCCTGCGGGGAACGGCATCATGCACCAGATTAACCTAGAGAAAATGTCTCCGGTGATTCAGGCGCGTGATGGCGTGGCATATCCAGACACTTGCGTAGGTACAGATTCACACACTCCGCATACAGACGCTTTGGGCGTAATTTCTGTGGGCGTTGGTGGCTTAGAAGCTGAAAACGTGATGTTGGGCCGTGCATCTTGGATGCGTCTACCAGACATTATTGGTGTTGAGTTTGTAGGTCAGCGTCAGGCAGGTATTACTGCAACAGATATCGTACTTGCTTTAACTGAATTCTTGCGTAAAGAACGTGTGGTTGGTGCATACCTTGAGTTCTTTGGTGAAGGCGCTGACAGCATGTCTGTGGGCGACCGTGCAACCATTTCAAACATGACACCAGAATATGGCGCTACGGCTGCAATGTTCTACATCGACCAGAACACGATTGACTACTTACGCCTAACAGGTCGTGAAGATGCTCAAGTGGCATTGGTTGAACAGTACGCAAAAGAAATTGGCCTTTGGGCAACTGACATGACCAAAGCAGAGTACCCACGTGTACTTCGTTTTGACCTATCAAAAGTAACACGTAACATTGCTGGTCCATCAAACCCACATGCGCGTGTTTCAACTGCGGACCTAAAAGAAAAAGGTATTGCGGGTATTGTTGAAAACCGTTCTGATGGCTTAATGCCTGATGGCGCAATCATTATTGCGGCAATTACTTCATGTACAAATACTTCTAACCCACGTAACACCGTGGCGGCAGGTTTGTTGGCACGTAAGGCAAATGAGCTAGGTTTAGTTCGTAAACCTTGGGTGAAATCATCATTTGCACCGGGTTCAAAAGCGGCTGCACTTTACCTTGAAGAAGCAGGTGTTCTAAAAGACTTAGAGCAACTTGGTTTTGGTATTGTGGCTTACGCTTGTACGACTTGTAATGGTATGTCGGGTGCATTAGATCCAGTCATTCAACAAGAAATTATTGACCGTGACTTGTACGCAACAGCAGTACTGTCTGGTAACCGTAACTTCGATGGTCGTATCCATCCATACGCAAAACAAGCGTTCTTGGCATCTCCACCACTAGTTGTGGCATATGCAATCGCGGGCACGATTCGTTTTGACATCGAAAAAGATGCTCTGGGTCACGATAAAGACGGTAACCCGATTTACCTGAAAGACATTTGGCCATCTGATGCTGAAATTGATGCATTAGTAAAAGAAGCTGTGAAGCCTGAACAGTTCCGTAAAGTCTACATTCCAATGTTTGACTTGGGAGTAACCGTAGAGGCCGAAAGTCCGCTTTATGACTGGCGTCCACAAAGTACTTACATCCGCCGTCCGCCATATTGGGAAGGGGCGTTGGCTGCACCACGTACTTTAGCGAACATGCGTCCACTTGCAATTTTGGGTGACAACATCACCACTGACCACTTGTCGCCTTCAAACGCGATTTTGATGGACTCAGCTGCGGGTGAATATCTTCATAAAATGGGTCTACCAGAAGAAGACTTCAACTCATACGCAACGCACCGTGGTGACCATTTGACTGCACAACGTGCAACATTTGCTAACCCGAAACTGTATAACGAAATGGTGGTCCGTTCAGACGGTACTATTAAGCAAGGTTCAAAAGCGCGTGTAGAGCCTGAAGGCGAAGTAATGCGTATGTGGGAAGCAATTGAAACCTACATGAACCGTAAACAGCCATTAATTATTGTTGCAGGCGCTGACTACGGTCAGGGTTCAAGCCGTGACTGGGCTGCGAAAGGTGTACGCCTTGCGGGTGTTGAAGCGATTGTGGCAGAAGGTTTTGAACGTATTCACCGTACGAACTTGGTGGGTATGGGCGTGTTGCCACTTGAGTTTAAAGCGGGTGTAAACCGCAAGACTCTAAAACTAGATGGTACTGAGCTTTATAGCGTGATTGGTAATATTGCGCCACGTTCTGATTTAACGTTGGTGATTGAGCGCTCAACTGCCGATGGTAAAAATGAAATTGTGGAAGTGCCTGTGACTTGCCGTTTAGATACCGAAGAAGAAGTTTTTGTATATGAAGCGGGCGGTGTATTACAACGTTTTGCACAAGACTTTTTAGAAGGCCAAGTGGCTTAATATTGAGTTAAAAATAATTGATATAGTTTTAAAAGCCCTGCTTTAGAGTGGGGTTTTTATTTATTTACGCATAGCTAATTAATTATAAAAAATGACTGCATATATTATA
>NZ_JRVL01000182.1:0-1694 GCF_054823985.1 Acinetobacter sp. GN11
AATATAGGGTAAATCTTCTCTAAGATAATAAAAATGCGGACTTTAAAGCCTCTCTCTATCATCTACAACCAGAAATCGGGTTTTCATGCTTCGAAACATGAAGATATGTATGAACAATTAATGACTGTACTTACCGAATTTGGTTTTGAAATACAAGTTTTTGAATTAGCAGAGGATGTCACCTTTGATGATTTGATGAATAAAGTCATCCATCGGCATAGTCAAAGTGCAAATTTAGGCGTTGTTGTTGCAGCTGGTGGTGATGGGACGTTAAATGCAGTCGCTTCAAAACTTCGACATACGAATATCCCTATGGGAATTCTACCTTTGGGGACTTTTAATTATGTCGCTAAAGTTTTAGATATTCCTTTAGATTTGTTAGAAGCTGCTGAAGTCATCGCTACAGGTACACCACGTTCTGTACATATTGCGACGATTAACGATCAGATTTATTTGAACAATGCGAGCTTAGGCCTTTATCCATTGTTTATAAAAAAACGCGAGCTCTACAATAAATACTTAGGTCGTTTGCCTTTACATGCCTATACCTCGGCTTTGGACGTTTTATTAAGAGAAAATAAATCAATGAAACTCTCCGTTACGGTTGATGGTAAGAAATATCCAGTCAAAACACCTCTAATTTTCTTTGGTAATAATCAATTGCAATTGTGTGATATGAAACTAAGAATTGCGGATTGTGCTGCACAAGGGCGAGTCGCTGGAGTGGTCATTACAAAAAGTGATAGGCTTAGTTTATTAAACATGTTGTGGCAGTGGATTCAAGGCAAAGTAGAAGAGGCACAAGATGTTTATAGTTTTTGTGCAGACCATGTGATGGTAGATTGTGCAAAAAGATCAAAACTTACCGTGGCTTTAGATGGCGAAATATTAGAGATGAAAACACCATTAAATTTCACTGTAGAAAAGAATGCTTTAAATATTATGGTGCCAAATGTTATTACATCTGTCTGATCTGCATTTTGGAACAGAAATTGAGGCCTGTTTAGATGCGATTCGGCTTTTTTGTACCCAACATAGACCTGAAGTTATTGTTGTGAGTGGAGATATTACTCAGCGTGCCCGATATCAACAGTTTTATAATTGTCGCCAATTTTTAGATAGTCTTAATATTCCTTATCTTATTGTACCGGGTAATCACGATATTCCTTTGTATCATGTCTGGAACCGTTTTTTTTCTCCATTTACCCGATATCAATATTTTTTTGGTCAGCTTGAGCCCACTTTGGAAACTGAACATTTTTATATCGTTGGCGTGAATAGCATACGCCGTCGCTATCATACTCGTGGGCATATTTCTATTGAGCAAATTCAAACTACATATGAGCGATTACAGCAAGGACCATCTCATAAACTTAAGTTAGTTGTTTTTCATCAGCCTTTTTATACCCCGCCTGATGACGAGCATGGTATTAAAGATTGTCCTGTATTAGGAAAAATGGCTCTCGAAAAATGGAGTACCACAGGGCTATTCGGTATGTTACATGGGCATCTACATAAAACTGCTGTATATGATTTGACGCAGATCTATCATTTAGAAATAGATCATCCTATTTATGACATTCATGCAGGGACAGCGACATCTAGCCGTTTGCATTATCATGTTCCGAATAGTTTTAATGTCATTTCAAATGAGGGGGAAATTGATCATTATTGGTTTAATTATGATTTAAAGG
>NZ_JRVL01000183.1:0-2417 GCF_054823985.1 Acinetobacter sp. GN11
AATAGAGTAGAGATAAATCATTATGTTGAACAGAAGACTATCGTAAATTTTTAACGAATAAAAAACCGCCTATTTAAAATAAGCGGCTTTTAAAACACTTAAATTATTGTGCTGTGTAGCCACCATCCATAACAACAGCTTGGCCTGTTACCCCACCCGCTTTGCTACTCGCAAGGAAAATTGCATAGTCAGCAATTTCTTCAACAGACAACAAACGTTTCTGAGGAACCATTGCCAAAATTACATCTTCAAGCGCACTGTCTAAACTCACATTACGAGTTTTAGCCAAATCTGCAATTTGCCCACGAACCAATGGTGTGTCTACATAACCGGGGCATAAAGCATTTACTGTAATACCGTCACGTGCACATTCCAATGCCGCAACTTTTGTTAGGCCAATCACGCCGTGTTTAGCACTGTTATAACCTGCCTTTCCAGCAAAACCAATCAAACCATTAATTGAAGCCATATTAATAATACGGCCATATTTTTGAGCTTTCATAATGGGAAAAACATGTTTAATTCCAATAAATGCCCCTGTTAACATAACCTGAACAAGCTTTTGAAAAACAGCCGTTGGAAACTCTTCAATCGGTGCAACATGTTGAAAACCAGCATTGTTAATTAAGATATCAACGGTTCCAAAGGTCTTTTGAGTCAGCTCAATGGCTTGTTTATAAGCATCTTCATCAGTTACATCACATGGTGCAGATAGTGCATCAAAACCTTGCTCTTTAAGTGAGTTCGCCGTTTCTTTGCACTTTTCGACATTCATGTCAGAAATAACAACTTTGGCACCTTCTTGAGCAAATTTCTTAGCAATCTCTAGACCGATACCACTTGCAGAACCTGTAATAAAAGCGACCTTACCGTCTAAAAGTTTTGTCATTTATTTACTCCTTAATACTTATAACGCACTGATTTAAACAATACCCGTTACGGTAAAGACCGTAATCACCACAAATACCGCTAACGTTTTAATTACTGTGACTGCAAAAATATCTTTATACGACTGTTTGTGGGTTAAACCTGTAACAGCGAGTAAAGTAATAACAGCACCATTATGCGGAAGTGTATCCATACCACCCGATGCCATCGCAACCACACGGTGCATGACTTCTGGTGGAATACCCGCAGCTAAAATCGCGGCGTTATAGTGTTCAGCCATCGCACTTAAAGCGATACTCATACCACCAGAAGCTGAACCGGTAATACCTGCTAAAACGGTTGTGGTCACCGCCCCATTCACTAAAGGATTTGTGAAGGTACTGCTCATTGCATGACTAATCATGGCAAAGCCCGGTAATGACGCAATAATTGCACCAAAGCCATACTCAGAGGCCGTATTCATCACTGCTAAAAGTGAGCCACCAATACTGGCATTAATGCCCTCTTTAAAGTTCGTCACTACACGTTGGTAGTCAAATAAAATTGCAGCAATAATTCCAACAATAAGCGCAAGACCCACCGCCCAGATTGCACCAGTTTTTGCAACATCTACAGTGTAATCAGCTAAACCAACGGCAGCAAAATCAAAGCCATTTGGATACCACTCTTTAATGGCTTTCGACAAATATTTGTTCATTACTGCAACAAGAATGAGGGGTACAAACGCTAAAAACTGACGAGCTGTACTCCCATTATTTTGCAAAGTCATATCGGCTTCAATTTCTTGAGACGCTGTATTGTCTATTCCAAATCCAGAGAAGCCTTCCCCAGCTTTTGCAGCAGCACGACGTCGCCACTCTAAGTAGCTCAGACCCATACACAAAACAAAAATAGCACCAATAATGCCTAGAAATGGTGCGGCATAAATATTAGTACCAAAGAATGTAGTTGGAATAACGTTTTGGATTTGTGGCGTACCCGGTAATGCATCCATGGTAAATGTAAATGCACCCAGCGCGATGGTTCCCGGAATTAAACGTTTTGGAATATTGGCTTGTCTAAATAGCTGGTTTGCAAAAGGATAAATTGCAAATACTGCAACAAATAAACTTACACCGCTATAGGTTAAAATTGCACCTAGTAGTACAACGGTTAAAATTGCCTTTTTTGCCCCAATCCATCTTACAATGGTTCTAGCAATAGACTCAGCAATTCCTGACATTTCAACGACTTTACCGAAAATTGCGCCAAGCAAGAATACAAGAAAGTAATCTTTAATAAAGTTCACCATTTTCGGCATAAAGACACCCGAATAAAACGGTAAAACATTAGCTGGGTTAATGAGTAGAACAGCAAGTAAGGCACAAATTGGTGCCATGAGAATGACGGAAAAGCCCTTGTAAGCTGTATACATTAACAGCCCAAGCGAAAGTAGAATTACAAATAATTCCCACATATATTCCTTCTCCCTAAAGAATAGATATTAGGTTCAATAAAATTACCAAAAGATATTTAGGTTATCCCAAACC
>NZ_JRVL01000184.1:0-9440 GCF_054823985.1 Acinetobacter sp. GN11
TACTTGATAGTGTGTTTATTACAGTCAAATATAAAAAATAATTGAGCTGACTTACCTATGAAGCTTAACTGAATAGGTAGACCAGCATGTTGAATGAAACAGAAATACTCATGGCCATAGAACGCCTGATCATAGAGGTGAGTCAGGTATTAGAGAAAGGTGATCAAACGAAACGAAGTACTATACAAAAACTTCGAGCATATGCACGACAAGGATGTGATTTGGTTCCTGCATTTAAACAGATGTTCACCCGTAATCTTCAACTGATGTTTCCAGTCAATCAATTTATTCGAGTCATTGCGGTCGTAGATCGTTTGAACCGGCAATATGGTTTGACACACACTGAAATTCCTTATAAGGATGAATATATTCAAATTTGTAGAGCTTTGTATGTATCACAAGCAGCATGGAGTCGAGATCAGAATCGTTTCTACAGACAAGAATATAACAATCGGTTCAAATTAGAAGAATACCTTAGAAATATCATCCAAAAACATCGTCAAACTTTATGGGTTCGAGAAGAGCTTAAATACTATACCGAGTGTCTAGATGAGCTTTCTATTGTAGATGTTGAACGCCACTTAAAGACGTTACGGAAACGAATTTCAGATAAAGATACTTGCTTTAAAGACTTGGTTGGCTATGCATGGGCTTTAGAACAGGGGGGAGAAACGGGTGCCTACCATATCCATTTACTCCTGATTTATAACGGCTCAAAAAGAGAAGGGGATTGGTGGCATGCTGAATCAGTCGGTGAACTATGGGAGAAAATCACGGGTGATTTTGGGAAAGGGTTCAACAAGCATACTGCGAAGGAGAGAAAGTCTTACAAAGAAAAGGGCTTAGATGGATTGGGAATGGTGAAGCGAGAAGATGCAACGAAAGTAAACAATGCGATTCGACTCGGTTTGTATCTTGCTGATCCGACTAAGTATGAACAACGGTTACGAGTAAAAGTCTTTGGGATGAAGACGTTTAGTCATGGCCAGTTTACACCGAGTTTGTACATGCTTCGTCAATCCAGAGAGGCAGATGACGATATCAAATTACCATTTTAAAATGCTGATGCATTCGTAGAGAAGAGAGCCATTGAGCTCTCTTCTTTCTTTGCTTGTTTAATTTTTTGAGTTTGTTTCTTGGCTCCCTATTTATTTTTTATTGGGTTGGCCCATGGTATGTGCACAAACGCACGCATCATTTAAAAGGAAACTCCATGAATGCGTCTTTCACTCAAACGACCTTTGTGATGAACAAAATCATCAACATTAAACAAGTGATAGAATTTACTGGCCTCAGCCGTGCCACGATCTACAGTTTGCTTGACCCTAAATCAGAATACCATGATTCTACTTTTCCTAAACAGGTTCGACTAACCACAAACCGTGTTGGTTGGTCAGCTTTTGAAATAAATGAATGGATTGAGTCTAAACTGGCCCAGCGTTAAAGGGCCAGGAGACATCTCTTTCAACGATTTAAGGATAAGCACAATAAAAAAATATTGATCAGTACTTCCTATGAACATAAATACAGGAAGTCAAACATGCACCCAATTACCCTAACTCGCTATGAACATCAGGTTGCTCCGCGTTTGGAACAGGATATCTATAAACTCTATTTGAGTATCTATTTTAAACGCGGTGGTGAGTATGATGCCCAGTTCTGGCACTCTCATTTATTCGAGTACTTTTCTGACTGGTCTCAGATTTGTCTGATGCCTGCAATAGAATGTGGACTCTGGTTAAATTATTTCAGAATGTGCTTCCACGCGAGTCAAAGAGAGCTGAATCTTGTCGGTTTAAATCTCACTTATAATCAGCAAGAAGCTGAACAGTTAATCGATCTGATTTTAGTTAAATTACGGAAAATATTTTCTGCACCGTCCTTTCCTGAAATGGTCGAAGATAAAATGGTAAAACATGCCAAGAGAGTGGAGCATTACCAAAAAGCATACCAACAAGCGACTAAGCATCATCATGCGTTAAACAAGATTAATCTGTTTCTAGGCTATTTACCTGGTTATACATCTGTAACTTCTATTTCTAATGTATCCAAAGATATACGTCAGTTTGAACAACTGTTGGGTCAGTATGGTTATTTTCCGTTTGATTATCTCTTCCAGTATCAGCGCGTTGTTCAGCTCGCTGAAAACGGGGAGTACGGGATGCTATTCTCATTAACGCTAAATGGCTATATTTATCAGGATACTTCAGCGCTATTGCTGCAAATTGCCCGATTATGGAATTTTGTAACGAAGTACCGAGGGATGGTGGTGAGCTTGAATGAAGCGATTACAGAGCATAGCCATCCGTTTACTGAGATGTTTGCAGCATTTGATGATGTGAGTGATTTTGAGCGGCTCTTACAACTGGACTTTTTTAATGTGGATGCAGACTCGATGAATGTCAGAGTCTGGCCGCAAGGTTTCAAACTTTTCCATGGGAAGGGCTCACGTCGACCTTATTAGGTTTGCTTAATTTGGGAACGGGCTGCTTAAACAGCCCTAACTAATCTTATTTGAGTGCCAAGTCTATCTATCTGCCCTTGACCGAAGTTTAAACATATAAGATTTAAATCTTAACAGTAACTTGCTTTATAAAGCGTTGGATGTAATCTTTATTTGGAAATACTGTAAAATTTACAGATATATCCCTTTGCTTTTTCAAATAAGTTGGTAATGGGTACTCTTGAATTTTGTAAGAATGAAAGAAATTTTTAATGTCAGAAAAAGATAGCTTTCTGAAGAGTTTGATAAAACAAAGAGATGGTCGTTATTCATTACTAAGGCTGAAATATCAAGTGAAGATCGATGTGAGGCTTAATTCTATTAAGTAATCTGATTTGGTTAAAGTTAAATATTTATAATTTAATTAAAAGATTCTAATAGCAACATCACAATTTACTATGAGCTAAGTTGAGTTGTCAGTCATACTGGCATCAGACTAATTAACTAACAGTAATACGTTACACGGATAAAAAGAAAGCCTGACTTTGGGATTGTCAGGCTTTCTTTAAACTTGTTTACGGGCTAGTAACCAAAAAAGAATTTAGCAAAAAATTTAATGTGATGTAAAGATGAATTAGAGCGATTTCAATGAAAAATCGCATATTACTTTTTCTGTTTTTTTGTCAGGTAAACTATGGTGGAAGTCATTTTGTTATTAAGAATCAGCTAGGAAAATTTCCATGACTCAAACAAAAAGCCATTACTGGATCTTTATCCTATTTACAGTTTTCTATTTTTTCATTTTGTATCAATTCTTTGGCATTACACCAGTTAAGGTCAAGGCTTTACCTGCGAATGAAGTAGGTGATTTCTTAGCTGGTGCATTTTCCCCATTGGCCTTTTTATTTCTGATTTTAGGTTATTTACAAAACACTAAAGCCTTACAAATGCAAAGCCAAGAGTTAAAAGCAAGCACAGATGCATTGCATCAACAGGCTCAGGAATTAGCAAATAATGTTGAAGAGCAAAGGAAGCTACTTAGTGTCACATAGCAAGAGTTAGAAATTAAATATTTTGAAGCACGGCCTCATTTAACTTTCTATAGTTATTCTTTCACCTTAACGGAGAAGGAATTTCTAGAATGCGATGATGATGGTTCTATTATCGATATGGAACGTCATGAGGTCGCAGATATTAAGTTTGTCATTGCAAATAAGGGGGAGGTGTGGCAAAGCATGTAACTATTGAAGAGTTGGACTCGAATTTTAATGATTTTAATATAGAGCGTTATGAGTTAGCAGCACAGCAGAAAACTAGGCTTGATATTGAATTCATAGGAGAGCGACTTGAACTTTTAAAAAGCGAATTTCAACAAGATATCAAATTAAGAATTATTTACCATGATAAATATGGACGACAATATTCTGACCTAATAGATGTTTATATTTTCGTATTGAGAGATGCTTCTAGTGGTTTTGGAGTTAATATCAAGCGAAATACCTCTTGTTCAAATGAGGCAACAGTTGAATAGGATAATTAATCTATTAAATACTTAGTAGGTAATTGAATCTTTTAATACATTTATTGACACCTTAAATTTTGCAGATTATCCTTTGCGTGCTGGCCTACATTGCCAGTTGGTTTTGACAGACCATTTCTCAGAGATATTAAAAGATCTTCTTTTAATGTCTAGCTTCTCGTTCCCTTCCGTAGCGGTAGGACGGAAGTGGGACACTTTCGAGTGTGCTGGCCTCTGAGACCAGTCTGTCAACCCACTTTCGTTCTGCCACCATAAATCTAAATTGATGCTTTGGCAGAACTCCCAATATAAGGAGTTGGCTATGCATATTCTTTTTACACCTTCCGATTAGTTTTATAGGGTTTGATGAACTTCTGGTTTCTCAAGCTTTGGTTTTTTTCGTCTAAAAATTTAACTTAATAAATATGTCATGTGAGCTACACCGTGGCAGGGCTTTGTATTGCCTAAAAAAGCCAAACCTCCATGACCATGTCACTGGATATGACGATGAAAAATAAAATTTTGATGGGTGTGGTAGGAGTCAGTTTTCTGATCATGGATGGCTGTTCTTCCGATTTTGAAAAGGGCGTCAAACATGGCTGTTACAACATGGGTGGTAGTCGCAGTTATTGCTCCTGTGTCTATGGCAAAGTTGAAGAACATTATGGTCGTAAGGTTATGCGCCAGATTGAGCGTATGAGCTACCTTCCTGCTGATTTAGACCGAGTGATGTATCAGTCAGGTCAGCAATGCGTGGACAAGTTTTAGCACCAGATATTTAAAGCCTTAAGCAAATCATTGAAGCACTCATTTCTGGTTGCCTGTTCGGGCAACCGGAAGGGGTTATGCAACTCAATTTAGGAGTTTTGATCATGAAACATCCATTTTTTACCTTCTATTTCACGATTGTGATGGGTTACTGGCTGTATTGCATTTGGGAATATCCGGGGCATTACTCAGGTGCTTATTTACTGGGTCGTGCTCTGGTCTGGCCCGTTATCTTTATACGCTGGTTTTTCTAGGGGATGTTATGAGCATAGAGGAACGAATCCAGCAGAGTCAGTGGGTGCCCTTGTTGAGAGGTAGTGACAACATTTATTTTGCGCCTGTTATTCCCAATAAAAAGCTGCAAGGTGCCATGAGCTATTTACCTCATGGTGTAAGCCCCAACGAAGTCTTGATGCTGATTGACGATACCGTATTTGGTAGTGCCAAGGCTGGAATGTGCCTCACGGCAAAGGGACTTTTCTATAAAGAAAGCTTTGAAGATGAACAAGCTTATCTGTTTGAACACATCCAGCGGATAGAGGCTGATATTGGAATACTCACCAGTTCGATTTTAATTAACGGTCATGATGAACTGAGCTTTAGCCAACTCGATAAAGGTGCGATTCGTGCTTTAGCGGCATTCCTAAATGAATGTTGTCAGGGGCTACACAGTAGACAAAGCAATAGGCAAACGAGTATCAAGATTGAGGCCGAGGTGCAGATCATAATTGATCTGTTTGCCTACTTTATTACCTTCAATGCGGGCCAATGGAATGCCCGATCAAAAGAAGCTGTATCCGATCATTTTACTAAATTGAATGATAAGGCAGTGCATCAGTATGTCGAGAAATTATTGAATGAACAGATGCGCTTCGATTATGAAGACCTATTGCATCGTCTGGCAGATGTGAAAGATGACCTTGCCTACAACTTCCGTAGGGAGATGATTGAGCAATTGGTCTATGCAATGGCACTCGGTCAAGTTGAGCAGGACCAAGCTGATTTATTCATGACGCATTTGTGTCGTGTAACTAACGTTTCAAAAGCAGTTCTCCCTGAACTCGTCAAAATCATTTATCAATGTATGGCGGGGGAAATGAACCAGAAAAAAGCTTCTGATCTGACCGAGGAACAATTACAAGCCTGCAAACTTCTTGAAATTCAGCCCGAAGTTCTTACTGAGCAAACCCTTCAATCTGCTTACCGAAAAAAGATGGCAGACTTTCACCCCGATAAATACCAGAGCTTACCCGAATCAGTACAGCAGCTTATTCAACAGCAGGCTCAACAACTCAATCAGGCTAGAGCTTTATTAAAAGCCTATTTGGGAGTGTAGCCAATGACGATCAATACCCAACGGCTCAAACGGCGCTGGAAATGGTATGCAGCTTATATCGTGATTTTTATGCTGTCCTTTGCTTTGTTTTATGCCTATGACCATATGGGAAAATCATAAATAAAAAAAATTCAAATACACATTACCCCTGTGAAAGCACTCCTAAAGTGCCATATATCCTCAATTTCAAGGTAATAACATGATAAAGAACAACGTTAATTCAACCAAAAAGATCCCGCAGTTATATTGGCTGATAACTGTAGTGATGATGATTGTATTCATTGTTGGTGGGATTTTATTTAATCAGCATCAAAAGCAACAAACTGAACTTCAATTAGCTCAACTGGCTTTAGAACAATCTAAACTACAAAATCAATCCTCTTCTAAACAAGCAGCATCAGAACCAGCTGAATCAGGTTTCACTGGCATTGAAAGCATGGCGGAAAATACTGAAACACAATCTGCTAATTCACAAGCTGAGGATGAAGTGGTTGCAGGTGCAATAGCCGCATTTGATAAGGCAAAAGCAGCAGATACAAATATAGGTCATCTCAGTTCAGAAGTAGATGCTGAGTATCATGAAGGAAAAACTTTAAGTTCCAATGCTTCCCGTTACGGATTAAAATCAATCAAATCTGCTTCAGCCGATTTGAAAGCAACCATTTCTACGATTGACCAAATGTTAGCGTCGCATCTCATGAATGTATGGGGGCGCTCTGGTCCAGATCAGGTGGCTAAACGAGTTGAGGGTTGGAGTCAACAAGGCAATACCATGACTTACCGTGCTGCTTGGGACTCTGACCGTTACCAATGTACTTGGTATGTGGTGAGCTGGGATAAGAACAGCAATCAAGTCCTCAAAGAAGGATACCAGTCATGTTTCGGTCACTAATTAAAGTTGGCCTGTAGCATTTATTTAATTATTACTTTACTTAATCAGAGAAAATATCATGAACCTAATCAAACTTATCGCATGTGGAATTTTAAGCCTTTCAGTCAGCTCTATTGCCTTCGCTAAAACCGAGCAAGTCACTCTAAAAGCCAATGTTTACTATGGCGAAGAATCAGTTGTATTTCCAACAAACAAAGGTGAGGTCATTTTAAATAGCTATGCCATACCAGCCAAAGTGGTTCCTCAAGTTAAACCATATAAGAAAGGGCAATGTTTAGAAATCAAATCTAAATATGGTTTCTTTAAAGATACTGGTGATGGGCAATATATTGAAAGCATCCAACCTTGTGCTAAGAAAGGTTTAGCAACTCCAAAGGTAAATCGTTAATCTAAAAAACGACATAAATCCAATCAAGCCACAAGCATTTGCTTGTGGTTTTTTTATGCCTTTTATTTAAGCAGGAAGACCATGCGCCAGTGTCCTTATTGTCATTCATTACATATCACCTTACTGCGACAGACCGAGCCTAGTTCAGGAGTGTTTGCAAAGCTTTCATCATTCTCGCCAATGTCTCTGGCAGCAGCCTGTATGCAGTTGTCAAAACGCAGTCCTGTTCACCCTTTGGTAGGGGGCTTTGTGGGGTTGGTTATCGGTGGCATGTTTCTGCTCTACGTTCAACATCAAGAAAACATGGTGACGCTGTTTTACCAGTGTGAGCAATGTCTGGAACATTTTGAAATCCAGCAATCAGGTTTCTCGTAATTCTCATCGTTTACAGCATTCAAATTATTTAAATTACTTAAAGGAAAAACAATCATGGCACATCAAATAGAAACAATGGCTTTTGTAGGGCAAACCCCTTGGCATGGTCTGGGCAATCAGCTTCCTCAGAATCAGCCGATAGAAATCTGGGCACAGCAGGCGGGTATGGACTGGCGGATTGAATCATCCAATGTCAGTTATATGGCAAAGAATGAACGGGGACAAAATATCCTGATGCCTTATGAAGAGCAACGAGTGCTTTACCGTTCAGATACTCATGCACCGTTATCGGTGGTGAGTCAACGCTATCAGGAGGTACAACCCAAAGAGATTCTAGAGTTTTACCGAGACCTTACCGAGCAATCGGGTTTTGAACTGGAAACGGCAGGTGTCTTAAAAGGTGGACGTAAGTTCTGGGCATTGGCAAGAACGGGGCAATCGGCAGCATTAAAAAGTAAGGATGTCAGCAATGGCTACATTTTGTTGGCAACTGCTTGTGATGGAACACTAGCCACCACGGCGCAATTTACCTCGATTCGTGTGGTGTGTAACAACACTCTGGCGATTGCCTTACGCGGGCAGAACAGTAGTGCTGGTGTAGTTAAAGTTCCACACAGTACCAAGTTCGATGCCGAGAAGATTAAGCAGAAATTAGGTATTTCAGTTCGTGCCTGGGATGAACACATGTATGAAATGAAGCAACTCAGTCAACGCAAAGTCACCCAGCAGGAAGCCGCAGCTTACTTTGATGCCGTGTTCAATAACACGAACCTGAGTATTGCTGAACAGGATGAAAGTATCATTCAGTTCTACCGTAGTGTAGCTACACCTAAACAAATTCATTCATCCAAAGCTGACAATAAAACCGAACCCAATGGGCGTGCCATGTCTAAGGTCATGACCATGTTTAATGGACATGGTCGTGGGGCAGAGTTAGCTTCAGCCAAAGATACGGCTTATGGTTTATTATGCAGTATTACCGAGTTTGTGGATCACGAGAGACGTGCGATTTCAACGGATCACCGGATGGATTCAGCATGGTTTGGGGCTGGAGCCAATCTTAAACAACGTGGACTGGAGCAGGCATTAAGAATGGTGTCTTAAAAATACAGCTCATTATTCAGTTTAATTTAAGCTTAACTGTTTAGCCTAAGTCTATTCTTTACGCTGCTTTTGAAAAATTAATCCAATTCGATCTTTAGCCACATTTCTCCCAATGTGGCTTTTTTTTATGCCTTTTCCAACTTAACTAATTCACCTGATTGTTTTCCTATCTTCCGATAGGTTTGAAACAAGATAATAACAGTTTTACAAATCATAGCGAAAATATAAGGACCTATTTGATCAAGTTACAATTGACTAATTAAATACTTGTAACGATCAAAATTTTCTTGAGAGCTTTCAACGTTTTCTGTTAAAAAAAACAAAAAATCATTGAATATATTCATCTTTTTTTTGGCCTCAGTTTTCAACTTGAGAGTTGCTAAGCCAATTACCAATAAAATTGCCGTTCCAATCCAGAACGCTGGAATAAATAAACAAAGAACTCCGGCGACCAAGCATACAGTTGAAATCTTCTTAGTATTTTTAAAATTCTTAGTTTCAATGGATAGGTTTTCTTTCACTTCTGTTAGGACGTTATTAAATTCCTGTTCACCAACAAGGTTTTTAATATTATCTTTAAGCGTTATAATCATATGTTAAATTTCAAGTACTTGG
>NZ_JRVL01000185.1:0-14897 GCF_054823985.1 Acinetobacter sp. GN11
TCATTTACCTACACTGACCCAAAACAAGCTGATGCTTCGATGAATCAGCAAAATATTGGCTTTTATAAATTAGGTTTAGAGGCCAATCTTGAACTAAATGCCAATGTTAATAAGTTGCAATTAGGGTGTGGCGGAGTAAACGGTTTAGGTGGGTGTGATATTGATATTGATAACTTAAGTTTAAGTGGTTTAAGCGATACAAGTGAGGGGCGAGCTTCATCTTCGGCTGTTTTTAGTAATCCATTTATTGAATTTGCAATTAAAAATCCAGACAGCGCAGCTTTGAGAGAAATTAAAGGTTTCCGTCTAAGTGCGGAAAAGGTTGTGGGCCTATTGACTATGGGGCTTGAAAATTCAGAAACGCCAAATGGAATTAATAGCTTAAGTGGTTATTTGAAAATTAAAGATACTACTGGTTTAGCTTATACCGCTGCTCGTAATATGTCTTATCAAGATACTGGCAAGACCATTGATGGAACTGTGAATGCATGTATCGGAATTTGTATCCCTTTAGGATTTAATTCATCTGATTATAATTTGCAATTACAACAGACCACTGCACCTATTGTTATTAATGGACAAGTCATTTCTGGTTCACGAATGAATAATGTCATGCTGAACGGGGTGGCAAATATCGATCAGCTTAACTTCTCAGGAGATCTTAAAGCTTCTATTAATGCAGCACTTGGCCTATTAAATTTACAAAAAAATGTAACAGGTAGCATTACCGGATTAAGAGCTGCATTGACTGTTGATCAAAATCTTGGATTTATTCATAAAATTGAATTAAATAATCCTTTCTCACTTTCTTTGCAAGGCCAACAAATATTTTGGCCTGGTGCAGATGCAGCAGCAGAACGTGGTTGGTGGATGGCTTTTGATGATGAAATTGATATTGGCAATGTGACGCCAAGTAAACAAATTGAAATAACTAATGACGTTTTAAAGCAGGTGGTTGGTCCAATTAGTGGTTATTTAACCGCAAACCCAGTGAGATGTAATCTTTTAAATTGTTTGTTTGGTGAAGACTTGGCAGTTGGCGAAGTTAAACTACCCAATACGATTGTGAATTTCCCATTGAAAGATTTACAACTTAAAAATCAAACTTTTGCACCGAACTGTTACGGTAATTTAAAATTCTGCTAAATTCAAAGTGACATAAAAAAACCTTTAAAGTTAACTTTAAAGGTTTTTTTATTACTTATGAAATATACGAGCTTTATCACGTTGCCAGTCGCGGTCTTTTTCAGTTGCACGTTTGTCATGAAGCTGTTTACCCTTCACAAGCGCAATTTCCAGTTTAACTAAATGACCTTTCCAGTAACACGCTAAAGGAACGCATGAGTAACCCTTCTGGTTAACTGCACCCATTAGGTGTTCAAGCTGACGTCGGGAGAGCAATAACTTACGGGTACGTGTTGCCTCAGGTACAACATGAGTCGAAGCTGATAATAAAGGCTGAATTTGTGAGCCAAGTAAAAATGCTTCGCCATTTTTGAAAATCACATAACTTTCAGTCAAAGTCATACGTCCAGCACGTAAGGATTTGACTTCCCAACCTTGAAGTGACATGCCTGCTTCAAATTTTTCTTCGATAAAATAATCATGACGGGCACGTTTATTTTGTGCGATTGTTCCGCCATTATGTTTCTTTACTACTGTTGCTTTCGCCATAATTCAAACTTCCACAATTATGTCTATTGTGCCGTAAACTGATGCTAAGGTGAAGTTTTTCCTGCACATGAATATTTCGCCTCATGTATAACTTTTGCTAAAATAGGTTCACAATATAATTAGAGTACTAGCGGATGTCTAAAACGCGTGTAATTTATCCTGGAACATTTGACCCCATCACGAATGGACACGTTGATTTAGTTACTAGAGCATCAAGAATGTTTGATGAGGTTGTCGTAGCAATTGCAATTGGACATCATAAAAACCCTTTGTTCAGTTTAGAAGAAAGAGTTGAACTGGCCCAAAGCTCATTAAGCCATCTATCAAATGTTGAATTTGTCGGCTTTGATGGTTTGCTGGTTAATTTTTTCAGAGAGCAAAAGGCAACAGCAGTACTTCGTGGTTTGAGAGCGGTTTCTGATTTTGAATATGAGTTTCAACTTGCCAATATGAACCGTCAACTTGACCCACATTTTGAAGCGGTGTTTTTAACACCATCTGAGCAGTATTCATTTATTTCTTCGACATTGATTCGGGAAATTGCTCGTTTAAAAGGGGATGTAACCAAGTTTGTTCCGCAAGCTGTGGTTGAGGCCTTTGAACGTAAACATCAACAAGGTTGGTAACGTGTCGTTATATATCACCGATGAATGCATAAACTGTGATGTTTGTGAACCAGTTTGCCCGAATGAAGCAATTTTCATGGGTGAAGTGATTTATGAAATTCATCCAGATTTATGCACTGAATGCGTTGGTCATCATGACCAACCGCAATGTCAGTTGTTTTGTCCTGTAGATTGTATTCCTAAAGATCCGCAGTATGAGGAAACTGAAGAACAGCTCTTCGACAAATATAAAAAATTAATTGCTCAAAAAAGCACGAGCAATTAGTAAATAAATTTGTTAATATGCGCCCCTGAAGTGAGCTGGATGGTCGCTGCTGTGGAGGTCTTCGTGACTGAAGCAGGGGAGGAAAGTCCGGGCTTCATAGGGCAGGGTGCCAGGTAACGCCTGGGCGGTGAAAGCCGACGGAAAGTGCAGCAGAGAGTAGACCGCCTCATTCGTGAGGTAAGGGTGAAAGGGTGCGGTAAGAGCGCACCGCGTGTCTGGTAACAGTTCACGGCATGGTAAACCCCACCAGAAGCAAGACCAAATAGGAATCCTGAGGTACGGCCCGTACTGGATTCGGGTAGGTCGCTTGAGCGTATGAGTGATTGTACGCCTAGAGGAATGACCATCCTCGACAGAACCCGGCTTATAGGCTCACTTCACCTAATTTATTTAAAATTTTTCTTGACGTGCATTAAAGAAACAAAGATAATGCGCGCACAGTTTTCGGCTATGTAGCTCAGTTGGTTAGAGCACCGCACTCATAATGCGGGGGTCACAAGTTCAAGTCTCGTCATAGCCACCATTTTATAGACCACGCTCCTGCGTGGTCTTTTTTTATGCTCATTTTTTGATTAAACATAATTCTAAAGATCGATTTTATAGTGATGAGGTGTTTTTGATTTTTTTATTAGCTTATTAATATTTAAAAATTTATTTTCGTTAGCTGAAGCAGGTAATAAGCATATTCAATTGCAGCCGGAATTGGTATACACCATTCTTGCCGCAAATGGATGAGCTTGCAGCACGCGGTGCTGAGTTTGAGCTACATTATGCTTATCGCTCACCTGAACACGCGGCTTTGTTAGATGAGTTAAAGCAGAAACATGCTGAGCACGTGTTTAGTTATGTTGATTCAGAAGGTTGCGCATTAAATTTCGATGAGTTGATTTCATCACAACCTAAAGGTACACATGTCTATGTTTGTGGGCCGAAACCAATGATTGATGCTGTGATTGATTGTTGTAACAAGCATCGTTACCGCGATGAATATATTCACTGGGAACAATTTGCTTCAACAGTTCCAGAAGATGGTGAAGCGTTTACAGTGATACTTGCTAAGTCCAATCAGGAAATTGAAGTACAAAGTAATCAGACAATTTTACAAGCCATAGAAACATTAAATATTGATGTGGAATGTTTATGCCGAGAAGGGGTTTGCGGTACATGTGAAACTGCTATTTTAGAAGGTGAAGCCGAGCACTTCGATCAATACTTAAGTGATGCAGAAAAGGCTTCACAAAAGAGCATGATGATTTGTGTATCAAGAGCAAAAGGAAAAAAACTAGTATTAGATCTCTAATATATTTCTTTGGTTGATCAATTGTTTAAAGTGCGAATCTGCTAAAAAATGAACAAATAATGATGATCTGAATCTTATTTGTTCATTTGATGGAGTTTAATGGTTTTGAACTCTTGACCTGCTATACAGAACTATAGATAATGCCCACACAGTTTACGGCTATGTAGCTCAGTTGGTTAGAGCACCGCACTCATAATGCGGGGGTCACAAGTTCAAGTCTCGTCATAGCCACCATTTTAAAAACCATGCTCATGCATGGTTTCTTTTTATCTGCTTTTTACATATTAAAATGTTTTTCAATCGTATCGAGTGTTTTTGAGCTTTGATAAAAAGGGGCTAAAATCGCTTGAAGTAACGGTTCTAAAATACCGTGTTCATTAAAGGCATTCATGACCTTAGGGTAAAAACGTAAGGCTTCAGTTTGTAAATCGGTTTCAGTTAAACCAATCTCACTTAATACTTCAAATAAACTTTCGTCTTTATAAAATTCATAAAAAACTTCTACGCCATACAGAATAAGATCTTGCATAAATTGTGACTGGCGTAATTCTTTCCAGTATTCGTAAATTAAAACAAAGAACTCTTCAACATCAAGAGGAGTTAACTGTTTCATAAACTCATACATTTTTTTATGTCTAAGATCTTCCCAGACATGTCGTATCAGACTTTCTAAATCTTCACTCGATAAAAGACTTAATTCTGTGAGTTGCTCATGAATAAAGCTGGCAATCCAAGTTTCAAGTTTATGCTCAAGACGTTGTTGCTGTAGAAAGGAGAATTTTTTGAGTTTATGTTGCCACTCAAAGTGGTAGTCATCAACTCTAGATGCGCTTAGAAATTTTGGTAATTTTTGTTCTAAGGTTGAGGTTGCAATATATTGGCAAAGTTGTTGTACAGAAGGGCTGCTTCTTAAAAACTGATTGAGATAAAGAGGAATATGTTCCATTTCTAAAAATTTGGAGAGCCACATTTCAAATTGGTGGTCAGATACCAAATCTTGTAGCTGAATTGGAGACTTCATAGCAGATAGATAAATACGCTGCGCAATTTCCCCAATAAACTCAAGTAAACCAGCACCTAGCTGCATTTCAAAAGCATAACGTTTCACAACGGCTTGTAGTTGCTCTAAATCAACAACTTCATGCAGCTTGATTTCGTCAGCATGTTGCATAAAGAGTTGAATGAACTGCTGGAAATAAATAGGTGAGTTTTCTATAGATAATTGTTTTTTGAAAAATTCCACCTGCTCAAGCAAAAGTGCTTGAGCAAGTGCTGTAGTTTTTGATGAGTTTTTCTGCTCAGTCATTCGCTGTCCAACCGTTGACAATCGGATAACGTCGTTCACGACTAAATGCACGAGAAGTAATTCTCGGCCCAATCGCGCCTTGACGACGTTTATATTCATTACGATCAACTAAACGGATGACTTTTTCAACTACTTCTTTATCAAAACCTTTGGCAATAATATCTGCCTGACTTAAATCTTCTTCAATGTATGCGTAAAGAATGGCATCCAATACATCATATGCTGGTAAAGAGTCTTGGTCTTTTTGGTCTGGGCGAAGTTCTGCTGAAGGTGGACGAGTAATAACACGTTCAGGAATAACAGGAGTTTCACTTAAACTATTACGGTATTTCGCTAATTCAAACACGATAGTTTTATAAACATCTTTTAGAACTGCAAAACCACCAACCATATCACCATAAAGTGTACAGTAGCCAACTGAAAGCTCAGACTTGTTGCCAGTAGAGAGTACTAAATTACCAAATTTATTTGATAAGCCCATGAGTAATGTGCCGCGTGCACGCGCTTGTAAATTCTCTTCGGTTGCATCTGCTGGTGAGTTGCCAAAGAAAGGATACAAGGTTTGCATAAAGCTATTTACAACTGAATGTATTTCAGCAATACCGAAAGTTACACCCATACGACGAGCTTGTTCAGCCGCATCTTCTACACTAATTTGAGAAGTATAAGTATAAGGCATCATTACGGCTTGTACTTTTTCTGCACCGATTGCATCAACAGCAATAGCAAGTGTAAGGGCAGAATCAATACCGCCAGATAAACCTAAAATTACACCTGGGAAGCCTGAACGCTCTACATAGTCACGTGTTGCCAGCACTAAACCTTGATAGATCTCTGCAAATGTTTCTAAAGCAGGAGCAGATTCCGTGACTTTAAATGATTTGTTTTTTGGGTCAAATTCAGCGATGTAAAGGTCTTCTTTAAAGCTTGGTGCTTGTAAAGCAATTCCACCATCTTTATTGCTGACAAAACTTGTGCCATCAAAAATTAAATCATCTTGGCCGCCCACTTGGTTAACGTACACAATGTTGAGGTGAAGTTGTTTTGCAAGTTCACTTAAGGTTTGTGTACGGTGCTGTGGTTTACCGACTTCGTATGGCGATGCATTTAATACAAGAACTGTATCAACATTTAATTGGCTTAACTGTTTTACGGTATTAATTGACCAGATATCTTCGCAAATCAATACGCCAAACTTATGTCCAAGATATTCAAACACCAAATGCTGATGTCCTTTTTGGAAATAACGTTTTTCATCAAAGACGCCATAGTTTGGTAAATTGTGTTTGTTAAAAACACCCAAAACTTGACCGTCTTTCATGACGGCAGCAGAATTATAACGTTGACCATCTTCTGTCTGGTTTACAAATCCGAAAACCATGACAATATCTTTAACTTCGGCAAGTTGAGCAAAAGCCTTTTGCATACGTTTATTTAAATTTGGACGTAGCAGTAAGTCTTCAGCTGGATAACCAATAACAGAAAGCTCGGGAAAAATAATCAGGTCAGCGTTTTGTTTTTTCGCCTGATTTACTTGCTCAATCATCTTTTTGGTGTTTGAGTCAATATTGCCAATATGCGGAGAAAACTGAGCAAGGGCAACTTTAAAACTTTTCATTCAAACCTAATCCTAGATCATAACGAATATAGATACACACAGTGTTGATTTTTATAAATATAATTTTTCAACGATGTGTATGGTGCGATAGTAAACAATTAAAATAGTAAACAAAAATGTCAAGATCAATAATATATACCAATCACATATTTTCTGCGTAAAAATAACGAGATTTTCTGTATAGAATAGAAACAGGCTTCATTATTTTTATTGTTTGTATACTGCCTTATCACAAGCCAATTTGGAATAAGCGCGTTATATTATTTTCAATAATTTGAATTAAGTAAGCGTGATTTTCTAGTTTAGGTAAGTATTTCTGACTTATAAGAATTCTAATTTACATTAAGCAAGAAATGTTACGCTCAAAGAAAAATTGATTATTTGGTTACAAATGAAGTTGCGGTGAACAGATAATATTTGGGATTTTTCCAGAGCAAATGTCACGGGCAATTTCACCTTGTTGTTCAATGTTATAAGAGCTAAACGCCTTGTGAGGAGAGTAGGTGTATTTATAGGGATTGTAGCTTTTAAAGCTAAGATAATAGGCCGATTGCAGCAATGCACCTTTAAGTAGTACATGAATACCTTTTTGATATTGCATGACATGAGTGAGTTCGTGAATAAAAATACCCTGCATAAATTTAGATTCTAGAGCGTAATTTTCACTGTAATCGGAAGAATTGACATAAATATTTCCGTTTGGTGCCATAAAAATACCGCAAGACTGCCAAGGAAGGTAGCGAGTAGCAATAATTTTAGGTTGTTCACAATTGAGCAGGTCACCGAATACGAGTTGTGCTAATACTTTTTCTTGAGCCGTTAAATATCTAATCGGATAGTTTTTTAAGTGACGAAAAATAAAAAGTGTAAGAAGTATAAATTGTTGTTGGGTTGAGCGTTTAAGGGCAGTAAGGGTTAGCATAGCTTTGCCATTAAATGAGTTCATCTATTTCTTTAGAATAGTACAGATTACTCATTCGTAAATAAAGGGTCGGAGTTACTCATTGGGTATAACTTGAAGAGGGTACTGATTTTATGCTTTTGATTGGACAAAGGTAAATATATGGATAACTCTGCGAGTTTTTATTGTCTAAATTAAAGAAATTGCTCAGAAGAGCAAAAGCCCCAGTTAAAACTGAGGCTTTACGACAACTAAAATCACAACTGCAAATAAAATTAAGGTTGGCATTTCATTAAAGAAGCGCCAGAACTTATGTGATTTGTAGTGAGCATTTCCGATAAGTTTTTTACGGTAGTAGCCACACATCAAATGGTAGATGACTAATAAAGCTACTAAAGCTACTTTAAGGTAAAACCATGTTGCCTGATGGTAATGTCGAGTTGCATCGCCCCAATCCACAAGAAAATGAGCAGTAATTAATGTGGCAATCATAGAAGGCCACATAATTCCACGATACAACTTACGTTCCATTACTACAAAGCGTTGATGACTAGCAGCATCTTCACTCATGGCATGGTAAACATATAGACGTGGTAAGTAGAACAAAGCAGCGAACCAACAAACCACGGCAATAATATGTAATGCTTTTACCCACAAAAAAGCATCAGAAGGTGCATCCATCGATAATCCTAGGTGGGATTATGCATCCCACTTCTTGAAAATAAGGCAAGCGTTAACACCGCCAAAGCCAAAACTGTTACTCATTACAGTATTCAATTTTGCATCACGTTTTTCAAGTACGATATCAAAAGGTTTTGCGCCTTCATCTAGTTCAGTCACATTGATGTTTGGTGCGATAAAGTCATTTTGCATCATTAGAACTGAGTAAATGGCTTCTTGTACGCCAGCTGCACCTAAGCTATGACCTGTCATAGATTTGGTTGAGCTAAGAGGAGGTACATTGCCTTCGCCAAATGCACGTTCCATTGCTTTAAGTTCTGTAATGTCACCAGCTGGAGTAGACGTACCATGTGTATTTACATAGTCAATTTTGTCTACGCCATGTTGCTTAGCTTCTTCAAGTGCCATTAATACACAACGTGTAGCACCTTCACCGCTTGGAGCAACCATGTCTGCGCCATCGCTGTTTGCAGCATAACCAACGACTTCAGCTAAAATGTTGGCACCACGTGCTTGAGCATGTTCAAGTGATTCAAGTACGACAAAACCACCACCGCCAGCAATAACAAAACCGTCGCGGTCTGCTGAATATGGACGAGATGCTGTTTCTGGAGTTTCATTATATTTCGAGCAAAGCGCACCCATTGCATCAAACAATAAACTTTGAGACCAATGATCTTCTTCACCACCACCAGCAAGCATAAGGTCTTGTTTGCCGAGTTGAATAAGGTTGTATGCATAACCAATTGCGTCAGCAGAAGTTGCACAAGCACTCGTAATTGTATGAGCAATACCTTGCAGTTTAAATGCAACACCTACGTTTGCAGTAATGGTATTTGACATGTTGCGTGGTACGAAGAAAGGTCCTACTTTACGCGCACCTTTAGTCTCTAAAAGCTCTGTCATTTCAACAACAGATGCAGTTGAACCACCACCTGAACCGCCTGCGATACCGTAACGTGGGTTACCACCGATTTGCTCAGCAGTAAGACCTGCATGTTCAACAGCAGCTACAGCAGCATTGTAAGCGTACATTGCACATACGCCCATAAAGCGTTTTAACTTACGGTCAATATGATCAAAATCTTGTTCTGCAGCAGCACTCACATGACTTTTAAAATTGAGTTCAGCATAAGTTGGGTTAAAACGTGTCCCGGAGATTCCATTTTGAAGTGAATGAGTAACTGCTTCTAAAGAGTTACCGATACATGAGTTAATACCCATACCAGTGATTACAACACGTTTCATCTACAGGTCCCTTTATGGTGATATTAAGAGTCGATCGTGATCAACAGCTACGAAAACGAATAGGAGAATATAGCTGTAAGAAAACAAGACTCATGTTTTTTCGTTGTTAACATGATAGCAGAAAGGATTTTTATTTCTTATGGCAAATCTTTATGACAATTTTACATTTAAAAAAAATAACTAAATACATGGTATGTTGCATTTAGGGTTAACTAAAATACACACATTCAAGTTGAGATAAATCCACATTCCACCTAGTATTTATGTCTAATTAGATAAATTAAAAAATCGAGGTACTTGATGACAAAATTTAATAATAATCAATCTGACAATTTGTTTTCTCAGGTCTTCGGAGTGGCTAAAAAGCTCAGTTCTACAGGATTGAGTATCTTACAACAGAACCAAACAGGTGATGTCAGTAAGGTAATTGAACCAATTCCAACTGGTAAAACGGTTGAAGGAAAATCGAGAACTAAAAGCCCATTTGAAGTTGAGCAATATGAAAGTCCTCAACAAATGCTACGTGAACAATTGCCGAAAGTAACTCGGCAAGTGTTTGGGCGACATTTTACTAAAGTAAATGGTGTGGCTACATTTCTTTCCCCAGATTGGGATGAAAAAATCTCAGGCTATTTATTTGATTGGCTGAATGACTTTAGTTCAAAAAGCACTTTAACTGAAAAAATCTTAGAAGAAGCGGGTGCTAAAGATTTGTTTGAGTTAACAAAGGATACGGGCCGTTCTCAACGTTTAAGTCAGGCGCTCATCGAGCAAAATAAATTAATTGCGACAATACAAGGAGCAATTACTGGCGTATCGGGTGTGGTTGGTGCTGCTGTAGATATTCCTGTTTCACTTGTGTTGGTTTTAAGAACGATTTATCAGACTGGAAGATCACATGGCTTTGATCTTCTAGAAGTTACAGACCAAGATGTTGTCGAATTTATCTTTAAAGAAGTTGATATTAGCCTGATTGCCGAAAAGCAAACTCTATTATTAGCTTTAAAAACATTGCGGAATATGTTGGAAACACAAGATATTCATCAATTTCAGCAAGTGTTAGGTTCAACTACTGATTTAGATACTTTAAAGAAATGGCTAGTTGATGAAGATGGAGAGTTTAAATGGAGTTGGTTAAATCGTATTCCTAAACTCTCAGCCTTTGGTAAAGTTACACCAGTTGCTGGCGCTGTTTTAAGCGCGGTATATAGTTGGAAACTACAAGAAGATGTTGGTCATAAAGCACAGGCTATCTTTGGCGCTGCAAGACATTATTTAAATGAACATCCAAGTGAGCATTTATCTCCGCTACAGGCTTACTATGCTGCGGTTACGCTCATCCAGAAGGCTAGCCCACGTCTTTTAAATGTGGGTGAAGATGGCAATATTCATGCTGCACATCATCATAAAGTAGAAAATCATGATGTCATTTCAAAAGTATCTATTGTCTTAAAGCCTACTGAAAGTAAAAAGAGTGAAGAGAAAATACAGGAAAATGTTCATCAAGGTATCGAACAACTTGCTGATAAACATGTAGAGGAACATGAGCATACGGAGCAAAAACCAGCTTTAACTCCTGACGAAGATGAAGAGGAATTGGAGGGTAAAAAATACTCTTAACAATACGCTTACAAATAAGAGCTTTAAAAATAAAATCTGAACTCTATTTAAATTTGTAAGTTATCCTGTCAAAGATTGATATGGTCAACATTTGGTACGTATTGCCATGTTGACCATTTTTGCATCTTAGCTTACAATTATGTGCCCTTAAAAAGAGGTATTTTCTTTTTAAGGTTTTTTAATAACGGGAGAATTGCCATATGGCAACAACGAATCAGTTGATCCGTAAGGGTCGTACGACTTTGGTTGAAAAATCCAAAGTTCCTGCGTTGAAGGCTTGTCCACAACGTCGTGGTGTTTGTACACGTGTTTATACAACTACACCTAAAAAACCTAACTCAGCTATGCGTAAGGTTTGCCGTGTTCGCTTAACTTCAGGTTTTGAAGTATCTAGCTACATCGGTGGTGAAGGTCATAACCTACAAGAGCACAGTGTTGTTCTTATCCGTGGTGGTCGTGTTAAAGACTTACCAGGTGTACGTTACCATACCGTTCGTGGTTCATTAGACTGTGCTGGTGTTAAAGATCGTAATCAATCACGTTCTAAATACGGTACTAAGCGTCCTAAGAAGTAATTCTAGGAAACTAGTCCAATAAGCCCTTTAGCGTTTCGCTTGTTTGAATTCTTCATAGATTTGTAATTCAAGCGACGTATAGTAAGGCCAGCGTCGTGTACATGACACTTGTACAAACTGCTGGATTATCCTGAAGTGTCATATTATTAGGTGTATTAAAATGCCAAGACGTCGCGTAGTCGCTGCTCGTGAGATCCTTCCAGATCCAAAATTTAGCAGCCAAACAATCGCTAAATTCATGAACCACGTAATGCAAGATGGTAAAAAATCTGTTGCTGAAGGTATCGTTTACGGTGCTTTAGAACGTGTTCAAGAAAAAAACAAAGTAGACCCAGTTGAATTTTTCGAGACTACTCTTGAAAAAGTTCGTCCTATGGTTGAAGTAAAAGCACGCCGTGTTGGTGGTGCTACTTATCAAGTACCTATGGAAGTACGCCCATCCCGTCGTACTGCCTTAGCAATGCGTTGGTTAGTAGATGCTGCTGCTAAGCGTTCTGAAAAAACGATGGCTTTACGTCTTGCTGGTGAGTTGCTTGATGCAGCTGAAGGTAAAGGTGCAGCAATCAAAAAACGTGAAGACGTGCATCGTATGGCTGAAGCCAACAAAGCCTTCTCTCACTACCGTTTCTAAGCGGATAAAACAGTCCCTAATCAGGAGAATATTCATGCGTACCGCAGCTCGATTCAACATTGCTCTTTATCAAAGTGGGAGCTTTGCGGGTATTTAAGTTGCCTGCTTGGATATTTGTGCGCATCAATTTAATTGATGCGTCCTGTTTTAAATATAACATTTAGGAATGTAGACATCATGGCTCGCCAAACCCCAATTAGTAATTACCGTAACATCGGTATTTCTGCGCACATCGACGCAGGTAAAACAACTACAACAGAACGTATTTTGTTCTACACAGGTGTATCTCACAAAATTGGTGAAGTACACGATGGTGCAGCAACAATGGACTGGATGGAACAAGAGCAAGAGCGCGGTATTACAATTACCTCTGCTGCTACAACTTGTTTCTGGTCTGGTATGGGTAACCAATTCGAACAACACCGTATCAACGTAATTGACACCCCGGGACACGTAGACTTCACAATCGAAGTTGAACGTTCTATGCGTGTTCTTGACGGTGCGTGCATGGTTTACTGTGCAGTTGGTGGCGTACAACCTCAGTCTGAAACTGTATGGCGTCAAGCAAACAAATATAAAGTGCCTCGTTTAGCATTCGTGAACAAGATGGACCGTACTGGTGCAAACTTCTTCCGTGCTGTTGAGCAAGTTAAAACTCGTTTAGGTGGTAATCCTGTACCTATCGTTGTGCCAATCGGTGCAGAAGATACGTTTGCAGGTGTTGTTGACCTTATCGAAATGAAAGCGATTATCTGGGATGAAGCATCTCAAGGTATGAAGTTCGAATACGGTGATATTCCTGCTGACCTCGTTGATACTGCGAACGATTGGCGTACTAAGATGGTTGAAGCTGCGGCTGAAGCATCTGAAGAGTTAATGGACAAATACCTTGAAGAAGGCGATCTTTCTAAAGAAGAAATTATTGCTGGTCTTCGTGCTCGTACATTAGCATCTGAAATTCAAGTAATGCTTTGTGGTTCAGCGTTCAAGAACAAAGGTGTTCAACGTATGTTGGATGCTGTAATTCAATTCTTACCTTCTCCAACAGAAGTTAAAGCAATTGAAGGTATTCTTGACGATAAAGACGAAACTAAAGCGTCTCGTGAAGCATCTGACGAAGCTCCGTTCTCTGCGTTAGCGTTCAAAATCATGAACGACAAATTCGTAGGTAACTTAACATTCGTACGTGTTTATTCTGGTGTTCTTAAACAAGGTGATCCGGTTTATAACCCAGTTAAATCTAAGCGTGAACGTATCGGTCGTATCGTGCAAATGCATGCGAACGAACGTCAAGATCTTGATGAAATCCGTGCAGGTGATATCGCAGCGTGTGTAGGTCTTAAAGACGTTACTACTGGTGATACATTATGTGATGAGAAAAACATCATTACACTTGAGCGTATGGAATTCCCAGAGCCAGTAATTTCATTGGCTGTTGAACCAAAAACTAAAGCTGACCAAGAAAAAATGTCAATTGCTTTAGGTCGTTTGGCAAAAGAAGATCCATCGTTCCGCGTTCGTACAGACGAAGAATCTGGTCAAACAATTATTGCTGGTATGGGTGAGCTTCACCTTGACATCATCGTTGACCGTATGAAGCGTGAATTCGGTGTTGAAGCGAACATTGGTAAACCAATGGTTGCTTACCGCGAAACAATCAAAAAGACTGTTGAGCAAGAAGGTAAGTTCGTTCGTCAAACAGGTGGTAAAGGTAAATTCGGTCATGTATATGTTCGTTTAGAGCCTATGGATGTTGAAGAAGCTGGTAAAGAATACCAATTCGCTGAAGAAGTTGTCGGCGGTACTGTACCTAAAGAATTCTTTGGTGCGGTTGACAAAGGTATTCAAGAACGTATGAAGAATGGTGTATTAGCTGGTTACCCTGTTGTGGGTATCAAAGCGACATTATTTGATGGTTCTTACCACGATGTCGATTCTGATGAATTGTCGTTCAAAATGGCTGGTTCGTACGCTTTCCGTGACGGTTTCATGAAAGCTGATCCTATCCTTCTTGAACCAATCATGAAAGTTGAAGTAGAAACTCCAGAAGACTACATGGGCGATATCATGGGTGACTTAAACCGTCGTCGTGGTATGGTTCAAGGTATGGATGATCTTCCTGGTGGAACTAAAGCAATTAAAGCAGAAGTTCCATTGGCTGAGATGTTTGGTTACGCGACCCAAATGCGTTCTATGTCTCAAGGTCGTGCGACTTATTCTATGGAATTCGCTAAATACGCTGAAACTCCACGTAACGTGGCTGAAGGCATCATCGCTAAGTTCCAGACTGGCGGTAAAAAAGGTGACGACGAGTAATCTTTCGATTACTATAAGCCCAAACTAATTCTTAGTTAAAAACCAAGCGCTCGTGCAGTGACCCTGCATGAGCAGTTTATAAAGGAAGATCATCATGGCTAAAGCCAAGTTTGAACGTAATAAGCCACACGTAAAC
>NZ_JRVL01000186.1:0-9527 GCF_054823985.1 Acinetobacter sp. GN11
CAGCCACTTTTTTATTTGATCTTTCATTGTACCTCAATGAATGACTTGTACATTGTTGTACATATTTTGAATAGGCCTCACCATGACCACAGTGAACGCACCAGAATTCGTTCGTCATCCTAAGCTTATCGCATGGGTTGAAGAAATTGCAAACTTAACCAAACCAGCAAAAATCGAATGGTGTGACGGAAGCGAAGAAGAGTATCAACGTCTAATCGACTTGATGATCGCTAACGGCACCATGCAGAAATTAAACCAAGAAAAACATCCTGGTTCTTATCTTGCAAATTCTGATCCATCTGATGTTGCGCGTGTTGAAGATCGTACCTACATTTGCTCTCAAAAGAAAGAAGATGCTGGTGCGACAAACAACTGGGAAGAACCAGCTGTTATGCGTGAAAAGTTAAATGGTTTGTTTGAAGGGTCAATGGAAGGTCGTACAATGTACGTTGTGCCTTTCTCTATGGGTCCACTTGGAAGCCATATTGCTCATATTGGCATTGAGTTAACTGACTCTCCTTACGTTGCTGTTAGCATGCGCAAAATGGCACGTATGGGTAAAGCAGTTTATGACGTGTTAGGTACAGACGGCGAATTTATTCCTTGTATTCATACCGTAGGTGCTCCACTCGCTGAAGGGCAAAAAGACGTTGCATGGCCTTGCAACCCTGAAAAATACATCGTTCATTACCCAGAAACTCGTGAAATCTGGTCTTATGGTTCTGGTTATGGCGGTAACGCATTACTTGGTAAGAAATGTTTAGCACTTCGTATTGCTTCTGTTATGGGACGCGAACAAGGTTGGTTAGCTGAACATATGCTTATTCTTGGTGTAACTAACCCACAAGGTGAAAAACACTATATCGCTGCAGCATTCCCATCTGCATGTGGTAAAACAAACTTCGCAATGTTAATTCCACCAGCAGGCTATGAAGGCTGGAAAATTGAGACTGTAGGTGACGATATTGCTTGGATCAAACCAGGTGAAGATGGTCGTCTATACGCAATCAATCCAGAAGCTGGTTTCTTTGGTGTTGCTCCTGGTACAAATACCAAGACCAACCCTAACTGTATGGCAACTCTTCACAAAGATGTTATCTATACAAACGTTGCGGTGACTAATGATGGTGAAGTATGGTGGGAAGGTCTTTCTAAAGAAATTCCAACTAACTTAACTAACTGGAAAGGTCAACCTCACGTAAATGGTGAAAAAGCTGCTCATCCAAATGCGCGCTTCACTGTTGCTGCTGGTCAATGCCCTTCTATCGATGCTGACTGGGAAAATCCAGCAGGTGTTCCGATTTCTGCATTTATCTTCGGTGGTCGCCGTGCAGATACGGTTCCTTTAGTATCTGAAGCTTTTGATTGGGTTGATGGCGTTTATAAAGCTGCAACTATGGGTTCAGAAACCACTGCTGCTGCTGTTGGTCAACAAGGTATCGTTCGTCGTGACCCATTCGCGATGCTTCCATTTGCTGGCTACAACATGGCTGACTACTTCGATCACTGGTTAAGCCTTGGTGAAGAAGTAAGTACAAAAGCTGAAGCTGCTGGTAATAAGTTACCAAAAATCTTCAACGTAAACTGGTTCCGTCGTGATGCTGAAGGCAACTTCGTATGGCCTGGTTTCGGTCAAAACATGCGTGTTCTTGAGTGGATCATTGACCGTTGTGAAGGTCGTGCAAACGCTGTTGAAACACCAATTGGTCTTGTTCCAACTTACGATGACTTGAACTGGGAAGGTACTGATTTCTCTAAAGAAGAATTTGACCTTATCACAGCTCAAAATAAAGATCAGTGGGTTACTGAAATTGAAAGCCACACTGAGTTATTCAATAAACTTGGTGAACGCTTACCAAAAGCATTAAAAGAACGTCAAACAGCTTTACTTGAAGCTGTAAAAACTGGCTTCTAATTGCTAAATATAAAAAAGGTCGCTATATGCGACCTTTTTTATTATGCGGCATCATCTTTTTGTCTACGTCCAGCCAAATAGCTTTCCAAATTTTTTACTTGTTTTTCATCAAATGCCAAACCTAGCTTAGTTCTACGCCACAATATATCTTCTGCCGTATTTGCCCATTCATTTTCACATAAATACTGAACTTCAGATTCAAATAAACCGTGACCAAAATCTTGTCCTAACTGCTCAAGAGTTTTTTGCTCATGCAAAACATTCCAAACTCGAGAGCCATAGGCATTTGCCCAGCGCGTAGCAAGCTGCTCAGTTACCCCTTCCACTTGGTTTTGAATCCTTATAACTAAATCTTCAAGTGTGGTCCAATTCTCTGCACCCGGTAATACTTCATTTGCGGTCCACTCCTCTCCCATTTCTATGAAAAATGGGCTAAGTTGTTCCAGAGCTGATTCCGCTAATTTCCGGTAAGTCGTAATCTTTCCACCAAATACGGACAGTAATGGAGTGATTTTATCTTCCACTTGCAACGCCACAGTATAGTCACGTGTAACTGCTGAAGGATTATCTGACTCATCATCACATAAAGCTCGCACTCCAGAAAACTGACTTACAATATCTGCGCGGGTGAGCTGCTTTTTAAAATGTGAATTTGTCACTGCTAAAAGGTAATCAATTTCTACTTCTGTAATCTCTACCTTTTGAGGATCATCCAAATATTCCTGATCTGTCGTACCTATTAATGTGTATTGTTCTAAATAAGGAATGGCAAACACAATACGTCGATCTTCGTTTTGCATAATAAAGGCTTTATGGCAATCGTACAGTTTAGGCACAACAATATGACTTCCTTGTATAAGCCTAATTTGATATGGCGATTTTAATTGTAGATTTTCACTAATAATTTCCTCGACCCAAGGACCTGCTGCATTCACTAAGGCTTTTGCACGTATTTGATAAAGCTCAGCCCCAGTTTGTAATTCCAGATGCCACAATTCTTGTTGTCGATAAGCCTTAATACATCGTGTTCGTGTTACAACTTTGGCCCCGTTCTCTTTCGCCTGTAGTGCGTTTAATACGACAAGACGTGCATCATCTACAGTACAGTCAGAATATTCAAAGCCACGAGTTATAGCTGGTTTTAAGGGACTATCTTCTTTGAAGTAAATGAGATTTGATCCTAATAATTTTTCTCGTTTTCCTAAATGATCATAAAAAAATAGGCCTGCCCGAATTAACCATGCAGGACGTAAATGTGGTCGATGAGGCATAATAAAACGCATTGGTTTAATAATATGAGGTGCTTTAGCCAACAAGACTTCACGCTCTGCTAAAGCTTCCCTGACCAACCGAAATTCTTTATGTTCTAAATAGCGTAAACCACCGTGAATTAATTTACTGCTCGCAGATGAGGTATGACTAGCTAAATCGTCTTTTTCACATAAAAATACGGATAATCCGCGGCCTGCCGCATCATTAGCAATACCGACACCATTAATACCGCCACCAATCACAGCAATATCATATATTTTTGAATAATCATTAGCTTGTACTGTCATTTCTCATTTTCTTTTTATTGTTTATGTTATTAAAAATTAAAACATCAAATTGATGAAACAACAATCAAAAAAGCAGAATAATCAATTTTAAATAGCTACTAGGTTAACTCTTCATTGATTATTCTGCGATTTAATTAGTTTAAAGGAAATCAATCCTCTACCCAATTTTGACTACGTTGAACTGCCTTCAACCATCCCTTATACATAACTTCAGTTTCTTGAAGACTGGTACGTGGTTCGAAAACTTTCTCTATTGCAGACTTATTCCTTAATTCATTTAAATCTTGCCAAAAACTCGTTGCCAGTCCAGCAAGAAAAGCAGCACCTAAAGCCGTTGTTTCTTTCATGGTTGGTCTTTCAACTGGTGTGGCTAAAATATCAGCCTGAAATTGCATTAAGAAATTATTAGCAGTTACTCCACCATCAACTCGGAGTGTTCGAAGCTCTTCTTCTGCATCTTGCTGCATCGCGTCAAGTACGTCTCGTGTCTGGTAAGCAATTGACTCTAAAGTTGCACGAATAATATGCTCTATACTCGCTCCACGAGTGAGTCCAAAAATTGCCCCTCGAGCGGTCGGGTCCCAATATGGAGCACCTAAACCTGTAAAGGCAGGTACTACATATACGCCATTACTGTCCTTTACACGTGTTGCATAAAGCTCCGAGTCTTTAGCGTTCTTAATCACCTTCAGCTCATCACGAAGCCACTGTACACAAGAGCCTCCATTAAACACGGCGCCCTCTAAGGCATAGTTCACTTCACCATTTGCACCACAAGCAATCGTCGTCAGTAAGCCATGCTCTGAACGGACAATCTTTTTACCCGTGTTCATTAAAAGAAAACAGCCTGTACCATAAGTATTTTTTGCTTGTCCAGGTTCTACGCACATTTGCCCAAAAAGTGCAGCTTGTTGATCCCCTGCTATACCTGCAATTGGAATTCCAACCTCTTGCCCACTAATTGTATGTGTATAGCCATACACCTCAGATGAACTACGTACCTCTGGTAACATTGCTTTAGGAATATCTAAAGCTTGTAAAAGTTTCTCATCCCATTCAAGCTTTTCAATATCAAAAAGCATCGTTCGTGAAGCATTAGTGAAATCAGTGACATGGGCTGCGCCATTGGTTAACTTCCAGATTAACCATGTATCGACCGTACCAAATAATAACTCACCTCGCTCGGCCCGTTCACGGCTTCCTTCTACATGGTCCAGAATCCATTTTATTTTGGTGGCAGAAAAATACGGATCAATCACCAAACCTGTCACTTTACGGACGTGATCTTGCCAACCCGCCTTATGTAATTGATTACATATCTCTGTAGTTTGGCGGCTTTGCCAAACAATTGCATTGTAAATAGGTTTTCCTGTTTTCTTATCCCATACAATTGTGGTTTCTCGCTGGTTTGTAATCCCAATTGCTGCAACTTGCTCACTCTTAATGCTGGCTTGAGCCAATGCCTCTACCCATACAGCACTTTGTGTCGCCCAAATTTCCATAGGATCATGCTCGACCCAACCTGGTTGAGGATAAATCTGGGTAAATTCTTTTTGAGCAATACTTACAACGTTAGCATCATGATCTAAAACAATTGCTCTTGAGCTTGTTGTTCCCTGATCGAAAGCGACAATATATTTTTTCGGGCAATTTGACATCTGAACGTCCCTTTCATTATTTACACACACCAGCTCATGACGATAAAACATCATGTCTAACTGCATTATTCAAAATTTTCTTTGGAATATATCATTGTTTTTAACGCATATATTACTTCTTAAACTAAACATTGGTCATTCTTGATCAACTTTCTTATCTTTATGGGAAAATAATGTGCAGTAAGTCAAAATTTAGCTACAAGAACATGCGAACTGTCTAATTTGAAATCACATAAATATTCAACCTATCCCTTTGCTTAAATAATAAACATTGTTTTACAGACATAAAAAAAATAAAGTGAAATACTCCTCTGGATAATATGTAAAAACGGAATAAATTCTCTCTTTTTTAGCATTCAACCCAAGCGAAACATGGAGCGACCCATGGTTGATCAACCCTCTACAGCAACAACTCCACAACCTCATTTAGATACAAAAACTCGCCTAAAATCAATTTTAGGTGGTTCTGCTGGTAACCTTGTCGAATGGTACGACTGGTATGTATATGCCGCATTTACCCTCTATTTTGCTCATGCTTTTTTCCCAAAAGGAAGTCAAACTGCACAGTTGCTACAAGCTGCAGCTATTTTTGCTGTAGGTTTCTTAATGCGCCCAATCGGTGCATGGATTATGGGGATCTATTCAGACCGTAAAGGACGTAAAGCAGGCCTTACTCTTTCCGTCACTTTAATGTGTGTCGGTTCTCTACTCATTGCAGTCACCCCTTCGTATGAAAGCATTGGCGTATTCGCTCCACTACTTTTGGTTGTCGCACGTTTAATTCAAGGTTTAAGTGTAGGCGGTGAATATGGTGCAAGCGCCACCTATTTAAGTGAAATGGCTGAAAGAAATCGACGTGGTTTTTTCTCAAGCTTTCAATATGTAACCTTAATTGCAGGACAATTGACGGCTCTATGTGTTCTTTTAATATTACAAATCGTATTAACCGAACAACAGTTGCATGATTGGGGATGGCGCATTCCATTCTTTATTGGCGCTTTACTTGCCATTGTTGTATTCCGTATTCGTCGTGGCTTATTAGAAACACAATCTTTTAAAAATGCTCAAGCTGAAAAAGACCAGCCACAATCAGGCATGTTTGCTTTATTCAAGCACTACCCAAAAGAAGCTTTTACAGTATTATTTTTAACTGCTGGCGGAACTTTAGCTTTTTATACTTACACCACTTACCTACAAAAATATTTAGTGAATACTTCCGGATTTACAAAACCAGAAGCCACTCAAATTACCACTTTAGCGCTATTTATTTTCATGTGCTTACAACCTGTAGCTGGTGCTTTGTCAGACCGAATCGGACGTAAACCACTCATGATCACTTTTGGTGTAACTGGGGTTTTATTTACTTATATTTTATTTAATGCGCTTGCAACCACACAGAATTATTGGACTGCTTTCTGGTTATGCTTGGCGGGTCTGGTCATGGTAACTGGTTATACATCAATTAATGCCGTGGTTAAAGCAGAGCTATTTCCTGCGCATATTCGGGCTTTAGGGGTAGCTTTACCCTACGCGATTGCCAATACATTGTTTGGCGGTACAGCAGAGTTCTTTGCTTTAAGTTTTAAAGAAGCTGGACATGAATCTTGGTACTTTATTTATGTAAGTATTATGATCTTCATTTCACTTATTATTTATATTTTTATGAAAGATACTAAGCATCATTCAAAAATTAAAGAACATTAATATTTTACCAATAAGAGTTAATATCGCCAGATGATGTTAGCTTAAATCGTGCGATTAAGCCCCAACAATCGCTGTGTTTTATGAGATACTAGAGATAAGAATATAAGGATTATACTGATGAATAGAAGTATTTTATGTTTGGCATTAAGCAGTATGTTTATTTTAACTGCTTGTCAGACCACCCCTCGACAATATAACGGCTCAACTGGCTATCAGATTGAAAACCAAACAAAAACTTCGGCAACTTTAGCTTATACATTGGCTAGCCGCACTAATCAGCAGTTAGACGAACGTAAATTGCAACGTGCTTGTCAAAATGTATTAGGTGCTCAAAAAGTTTATAAATTATCAGTTCTAAGCATTAATGAGATTTCAAATCCGGCTCAACAAGAACATTATGGCGTTCAATTGGGCGAAACTCGTGCCTCATTTGGTTTATCGAATACGCCAAGTTTAAACAATGGCGAAGACTATGCGACTCGCCAAGCACTTGAAGCACGCCCAAGTACGTTAAAAGTGGTTCGTTATACTTGCTCATAATCTAAATTAAGACGCTGTTCTTTTACAGCGTCTTATAAAAACTTACATTTCTAAATTCTTTAGCTTCATCAAGATCTGGCCATGTTGATGCACTTCTTTCATCAATTTTTTGATATTTTGGATGACTAAAGTTTTTAACGCGGCTATCTGCGACCCAAACTTCGGGCGCAAATTTCAAAAATTCATCTAAAAAGAAACGGTTGCACTGGTCATACAAAACATCAGCAGCCAATAAAACATCAACTTGCTCTGCTTTATATAAATCGTCCAGATATTCCAGCTCAACATCATTCAACAAAGCATTTTCGCGACAAGCATTCAGACTAACTTGATCAATATCACAACAGATTACTCTTTTAGCACCCGCCATTTTAGCTGCAATTGCAACAACACCTGAACCTGCACCAAAATCGAGAACAACTTTATCTTTAACATGATGTGGCTCTGCGAGTAACCACTGCGCCATTGCTAAACCAGATGCCCAGCAAAAAATCCAATATGGCGTGTCATTCCAGATTCTGCGAATAACCTCATCATCTAAGCGATCAGTGCGGAAAACTGGTGGAATCAACCATAAAGAAATAGGCGTTTCTGGTAACTGTTGTACCATTAACTCACAATGAGGAATCACTTCATGCAAGGCTTGAAGTAAATATTCAGGGGCTTTGGTAAGTTGAAAGGTGCGGCTCATAAATAAGCTCAACAATTTATAATTTCTATTTGATACGCGTTGAGGTCATCCGCAATTGTTCGAGGCAGGACTACATTAGATTAGAATGTTTCTGCGACTCATCTATAGCCAACCAATAGCTGACGAGTTTTGCGGATGACAAATGGTTTTGGTTACTTTTCCCGAAAGAAAAGTAACTTACGAGCTCCTAACATTTGCGTTAAACGGTAGGACTCCGTCGTGAATAAATTAACCTAAAGCTTTTTCAGCTGCTTCTACAGTTTGACGAATCAAAGTTGTAATTGTCATTGGACCAACACCACCCGGTACTGGTGTGTAAGCAGAAGCAATTTCTTCAATACCTTGTAGCTGGATGTCACCTACACCGCCGCCATCACGTGGATGGAAACCAGCATCGACAACCACTGCACCTTGTTTAATCCAATCTTTTTGGATAAGTTCGGCTTTACCTACAGCACCAACAATAATATCGGCTTGTTTCACAAGGTCAGGTAAGTTTTGTGTGCGTGAATGGCAAATCGTTACTGTTGCATTGGCTTGCAATAGCATCATTGCCATTGGTTTACCTAAAATTGCAGAACGGCCAACAACAACTGCATGTTTGCCAGCAATTTCGATATCGTTTTCTTTTAAAATGGTCATAATGCCAGCAGGAGTTGCTGAACCATATGCAGCTTCACCCATTGCCATACGACCAAAACCGAGGCAAGTCACGCCGTCTACATCTTTAGCTAACGAAATCGCATCAAAACATGCACGCTCATCAATCTGTGCAGGTACTGGATGTTGTAAAAGAATACCGTGAACATCTGGATTGGCATTAAGCTTTTCGATTTCTGCTAATAATTGTTCTGTTGTAGTTTCTTCTGATAATTCAATTTTTAAAGAGTCCATACCTACTCGACGGCAAGCATTTCCTTTCATGCGTACATAAGTTGCAGATGCGCCATCATCCCCAACTAAAATAGTCGCCAAAATTGGGGTACGACCTGTTTTAGCTTTTAAAGCCTCAACACGTACCGACAAATTTTCTTCAATTTGCTTTGCTAATGCACGACCGTCTAAAACCAATGCCACAGCACATCTCCAAGGTAGACATGAATTTAATATGCCAATAATACATGATTATTTGGACAATTTTATTCTAGATGTTGCTTTTATGTTCATCTTCACTAAAAACAGTATTGTTTTTTTTCTAAAGGTTGCTAATATGTGCATCACCAAATGTAGGCGGGGTGGCAGAGTGGTCATGCAGCGGACTGCAACTCCGTGGACGCCGGTTCGATTCCGACCTCCGCCTCCAAATTTGGTAAAGCCCGGGTGGTGAAATAGGTAGACACAGGGGATTTAAAATCCCCCGCCCACAAAGCGTGCCGGTTCGAGTCCGGCCCCGGGCACCATTTTCTAGTACAGAAAATGGTGCAATAAAAAATCCAGCGTAAGCTGGTTTTTTTATGCCT
>NZ_JRVL01000187.1:0-903 GCF_054823985.1 Acinetobacter sp. GN11
AGCAATGTATAAGCTTGGCTATCTAAATAACAATTGCATTGGTTGCGTGAAAGGTGGTGCTGGGTATTGGAACAAAATTCGAAAAGACTTCCCAGAAGTTTTCAATCGTATGGCGAAGGTAGAAAGAGATATAGGCCATTCAATTTTAAAAAACGATGATGGTCCAGTTTTTCTTGATGAGTTAAAGCCAAATGTTGGCCGCTATAAAGATGAACCTGATATTGACTGCTCATTTAGTTGTGTCATCGCAAAAGAAGACAATGACTGGTGTGCTGTTAAATTTAAACAAGTAGAGGGAGCTGAAGGATGAGTGAAGTAAATCAACGTTTCGAGCAAGTCTTCAAAGTGTCTATGGATGAAATGAACAAAGTCAATATCGATGTTTATGGCATTGCAATGGCAACTATTATGAAACCTGCTTTAGTAACTATGAAGCCAATCTTTCAGCTTATTTATGAGCAAGGCGTGAAAGATGGTAAAGCGGAAAGTAAGGAGGGGTGAGATGGGCCATGTAGTTAAAATAGAGGCTAGTATTCTAGAAAAGATTGTTGAGGTAGCCGAACGTATTGCTCAGTCAAAAGAAGAACGTCGAGTTGGTCGTGCTGAGTTTGCTCACATGTTAAACATCGAGCCTGAAACTTTAGATAGTCGAATCAGAGAAGGCAGATACCAAAAGCCATTTAAGGATGGGAGGAAAAGCTACTGGATGCTTTCTTATGTACAATCAGTCGTTACAGACATAAAAGAATCTGATAAAGTAGCCACCTATTGAGGTGGCTTTATTTTATCCAAATATATAGGTACTTTCTCAATCTTGAGTACCAAATTGAGTATCAAAACCACATCAAATTAAAATATCCTTATTTATTAGTGAGTTAAATCTAAAATGCTTCTAATGATCGA
>NZ_JRVL01000188.1:0-11701 GCF_054823985.1 Acinetobacter sp. GN11
AAAATTTATAAATATAAAAAAGCGAGATGATCAATCTCGCTTTTTTGCTTTTAAAACGATAATGAGTGAATGTTAATTAAGGTTTTGTTGCTGGTTTCATTGCATCATGTTTCATTTGAGTTGCATCGTGCTGAGCATGCATAGATTTCATCATTGCTTGATGCTTTTGTTCAGTCATATCTTTTTTAACATCTTGTTTTGCTTTTACTGCTTCTTTTTTAGCAGTTGCTTTGCCGTGTGCAGCAACACATTTTCCGCCTTTATGATTTGGCCCTGTACCACCTTGTAATTGAGTTCCTTTTGGACATGCAAATGCCGAAACACTTAACATAGCCAATACGCCAGCTGTAAGAATTGTTGATAATTTTTTCATGTTAATCAGCGCCTTGTTGAGTATGATTGCTCAGCTTGAGTGTAAAATGAAAATATCTGCTTTAAAACATTTATTTTGTGAAATAGAGTTTGAACAATGTGTTGTTTTGCAGCGTTATCTATTTTTTTAATTTGGTTTTAAGTTTTTGTCATATAGCGGGCTGTACAAAGATTAGGAATGGACTTGAGCAACTCCTTTCAATTTCTCAATATCTAAAATTTCAATTTTTCTAAAAGCTATTTTGATGATCTTTTGTTTTTCGAGCAAGCTCAGCTCATGGTTGATGGTCTGTCTAGATGTGGTCAGCATATTTGCCAATTGTTCTTGAGAAATATGAATGTGATGATCTTGAATAAGAATATGATTGCCATAACCTTCTAAAATGAATAGAAGACGTTGAGCAAGCCTTTGAGAAATACTGCGTGTTTGGATAGCAATCTGTTCTAAGAAAACGTACCTGAGTTTTTGGCTAGTTAAACGTGCAAAATAGTACCAATAATATGGATTTTCTTTGAGTAGCTCATTTAATGGTTTTGCAGGAATATGCAGAACGGTACTTTTTTTCAAAGCGATCGCATCGTGTGAGCGCGGTTCATGATCAATCAGGGATATTTCACCAAACCACATAATTGGTTCAGCAATTGCAGAAAGCGCTTCATTACCATTTACGTCGACATAGCCCAAGCTAATTGAGCCTTCAAGCACAGTATAAATACCATCAAATATATCTTGGGCACGGAACACATAATTGTTTTTTTCAAATGTTCTTTGCTTACCATGCTCTAGAATAAAGTTTTGGAATGCTTCTGGAAGCACACTAAACCATGTATTTTCTCTTAGTCGATTAATATAAATAAGATCCAATATCAGCCCATCCATGAAAAAATCATTACTTTGTCAAATAGCTGACAACTTTAAGTTTTCTTTATTTGTACAGTATGACTATAGATAGATGAATAGGGAACAACTCATGTCGAATCTGGAGCAACAGCTTAGCAAATATGCGGCTTACCACTTAAATCATAAAAATATTTTGACGCATTTTATTGGTATTCCACTCATCGTTTTTTCAATTCTATGTTTAACAGCGAGAGCAGGAATTGATATTGGTAGTTTTAAATTGACTTTAGCCATGGTATTGATTGCAGCTAGTACGATCTATTATTTCATTTTAGATAAAGTATTTGGTTTACTCATGCTAATTCTTTTAGCCGCTGTATATCCACTGGCGAGCCAAATTGCTCAATTATCCTTAGGACAATGGTTAGCGGCAAGTATTGGTTTCTTTGTGGTGGGGTGGGTCTTTCAGTTTGTTGGGCATTATTTCGAAAAGAAAAAACCAGCTTTTGTTGATGACGTGATTGGACTTGCGATAGGGCCATTATTTGTATTGGCAGAATTTATATTTATGCTGGGTTTTAGAAAGCCTTTGCATGCGCGTATTTTACAAGAGGCGCGCAGTAAACGAGAGGCGATGGATTTAAGTCATTAAACATAAAAAAAGCCCCAATATGATGGGGCTTTTTTTCTTAAGCTTTAAACTTAAACGTTAAAACGGAAGTGCATTACATCGCCATCTTGAACAACGTAAGTTTTACCTTCTAAACGCCATTTACCAGCTTCTTTAGCGCCGTTTTCACCGTTGTATTGTACGAAGTCATCATATGCAACAACTTCAGCACGGATAAAGCCTTTTTCGAAGTCAGTATGAATCACACCAGCCGCTTGAGGAGCAGTTGCACCAACTTTTACTGTCCATGCACGAACTTCTTGTACACCAGCAGTGAAATAAGTCTGTAAACCTAAAAGTGCATAACCTGCACGAATAACCACATTTAAGCCTGGTTCTTCCATGCCCATTGCTTCTAGGAATTCAGCACGATCTTCATCTTCTAATAATGAAATTTCAGCTTCGATTTGGTTGCAAAGTGGAACAACAATTGCATTTTCTTCAGCAGCAAGTTTTTTAACTGCGTCTAAGTGTGGGTTGTTTTCAAAACCATCTTCTGCAACGTTTGCAATATACATAGTTGGTTTTAAAGTCATTAAACCAAAACCACGAACTAATTTACGTTCGTCATCAGACAAATCAGCCGCGCGAGCTGGTTTACCTTCGTCAAGTAACGGTTGGATTTTTTCTAAAACTGCTTTAGTTGCTACAGCTTCTTTGTCACCACCTTTAGCAACTTTAGTTAAACGTAAAATTGCTTTAGCAACAGTTTCAAGGTCGGCAAGTGCAAGTTCAGTATTAATAGTTGCGATGTCGTCTAATGGATCAATTTTACCATTTACGTGGATCACGTTTTCATCTTCGAAACAACGTACAACATGAGCGATTGCATCAGTTTCACGGATGTTAGCAAGGAATTGGTTACCTAAGCCTTCACCTTTTGATGCACCAGCAACAAGACCTGCAATGTCCACAAATTCCATTGTAGTTGGCAAAATACGTTGCGGTTTAACAATCGCAGCAAGTTTGTCTAGACGTGGATCTGGTACAGGAACAATACCTGTGTTTGGCTCAATGGTACAGAAAGGGAAGTTTTCCGCTGCAATTGCTGCTTTCGTTAATGCATTGAAAAGGGTAGATTTCCCTACGTTTGGCAGACCAACAATACCGCAATTAAAACCCATGAAAACCACTCACAAATGTGTAAATTAAAAATTGTCGCTGATTTTACATGAAAGCCATGACAAAGTCATGGCTAGAGCGGGGTTCTGTTGAGTTTAAACTTTACGTTTATCAAGTTGCTGGGCTAATGCATCGCCAGTTGCTTGTACTAACATAACTAAAACAATGAGCACAAAAATGACAGCCAACATAATTTGCATATCAAAACGTTGATAACCATATCTATATGCGATGTCTCCTAGACCACCTGCACCAATAGCACCAGCAATCGCAGAGGAGTTAATCATGGTAACAATAGTCACAGTAAAGCCAGCTACAATACCCGGTAAAGCCTCTGGTAAAAGCACATGCCAAATAATTTGTTTACGGTTACAACCCATAGCTTGTGCAGCTTCAATTAAGCCCTGATCGACTTCGCGTAAGCTGACTTCTGCAATACGAGCAAAGAAGGGAATTGCAGCAATAGTCAATGGAACAATAGCTGCCCAAACGCCATAACTCGTACCGACAATCCAGCGAGTAAGCGGAATGAGTGCAACCATTAAAATAAGAAAGGGTACAGAGCGAGTAATGTTAATGACCCAACCCAAAGCTTGATTAATCTTTTGCGATGGGTGAATGCCGTGCTCAGATGTACTGACTAAAATGACGGCAATGGGCAAGCCAATTAAAAAAGCAATAAAAGCAGATGCACCTACCATGAGTAAGGTATCTACAGTTCCAGTAATTAATAAATCAATGAGCTGGTCGTGCATAGCCAAGTACCTCAAATTGTGCAATTGCAGTTGATGCATCTTGTCGTATAGATGAAAGATCAATTTCTATGTTAGGAATACCGACTAAGAGTGAGCCAATAATGTGCCCTTGAATCGTATCGACCTGACTTTGATATAAATTGACGGGTGCTTTAAATCTAGCAAGTAGTTCTTGAATATCCGGAACTTGATGTGCTTCAGCCTCATATTTCAGTTTTACAATAATATGAGTCGAATCTTCATCGGGTAGTGGACTGATTTTAAAAGGCAGAGTGATCTGCTCAAGGTTTAACAATTCTTGAGTAATTTGTTGCTCCGGTCGTGAAAATACAGACCAGACTTGCCCAGCCTCTACAATTTCACCTTGATCAATCACTACGACCTGATCGCAAATTTCTCGAATGACTTGCATTTCGTGAGTGATGAGTACAATCGTTAGGCCAAGTTCCTGATTAATCTTTTTAAGTAAAGCCAAAATAGTGGCGGTACTCTCTGGATCAAGTGCTGAGGTGGCTTCATCACAAAGTAAGATTTCAGGGTGATGAACCAGTGCGCGTGCAATGCCAACACGTTGCTTTTGCCCACCAGAAAGTTGTGACGGATAATAGCCAGACTTATCTGCTAGCCCGACTAAAGCCAAAACTTCATTTACACGTTGGTGGATATCTGCTTTGTTGTAATTGGAAACTTTTAAGGGCAATGCCACATTTTCCCAAACTGTTTTTGCAGACATTAAATTGAAATGTTGGAAAATCATTCCAATACGTTGACGGGTTTGGATAAGCTCGCTATGACTCAATTCAGCAATATTTTGTTGATGAATATGAATACTGCCAGTATTCACTTGTTCCAAGCCATTTAAAGTGCGGAGTAAGGAAGATTTTCCTGCACCACTTTTACCAATAATGCCTAAGATTTTACCTTGAGGAACATCAAGGTTAATCTCTTTTAAAGCATGCAGTTTTTGACCTTGTGATTGGTAAAACTTATTTAAACCGCGAATTTTGATATGGGGTAGAGAAAAATCAACTTGTGATCCAAAACTCACCATTGTCATTCTCCTTATTTCCAGCCTTGAAACCACATACCTTTGCCAAAGTCTTTATCCAGAATATCTTGTGCTTGTTTTGAGTTCTGGAATGCTTTAACAAAGGTTGCAAGTTTTTGGTTTTTATCTTGGTAATCGCGACGGGTCACAAACAAAATTGCATATTTTTTATTGATTGGATCTAAAAATAATGCGCTATGTGGGTCGGTTACCTTTGCCATTTTTAAGTAGTGGGGGAAGCCGAAAATTAAATCGACATCGTTATATGCATGTGCTGTTTGTGGGCCTTCAACCTCAACAAAGCTTAGCTGTTTAGGATTAGCAATAATGTCTTGAGTCGTTGAAAGCTCATTGTTACTATCTTTCAGCTGAATTAAGCCCGCGCGATGGAGCAAAATTAAGGCACGAGCTAAATTGACGGGATCATTTGGAATAGCAACACGTGCTTGCGAAGGTAAGTCTTCAAGTGTTTTATATTTTTTTGAATATAAACCCACATGACTTCCTGAGCCCACGGCAAATGCATGTAAGTCATAACCTGTTTCTTTAACAGCATTGCGTAAAAATACGCTTTGCTGGAAAAAGTTTGCGTCAATATCGCCGTTTTGTACGGCAACATTTGGTGCTCGCCAATCAGAAAATTCAACGAGTTTGACATGAACGCCTTGTTTTTCCACTTCATTAGCAACGCTTTGTAGTAACTCAGCATAAGGCGGGCTAATGCCAATCGTTAACACATCATCGGGCTGCTTATTTTTAATATAACGATAACCGACGAGACCCAGAACTACGATAATAATCGTAATTCCGAGTAACCAAGATTTATGTTGTTTGAACTGAATCGCCATAATCTTTCCGTTATTACTTCCAGCCAGGGAACCAAAGTTTTGGCCCAATCTCAGCATCTAAAACAGCTTTAACTTTTGGCGAATTTTGATAAATCTCAACAAATTTCTTCAATTTGTCGCCTTTATCCTGATAGTCATCACGTACTACAAACAAAATGGCATAACGTTTATTGGTATTGTCATCAAGTAAAAGTGCACTTTCAGGGTCAGCTGTTTTTGCTAAACGTAAGTAATGTGGATAGCCAAAAGCTAAGTCAACATCATCAATTGCACGAGCAGTTTGTGGCCCTTCAACCTCGATGAATTGCAAATTTTTAGGGTTTGAAACAACATCCTTGAGTGCAGATAAGTGATTGTTTGAATCCTTAAGCGTAATTAATTTTGCTTGCTGTAAAAGTAGTAGGGCACGGCCTTGATTCACTGGATCATTTGGAATGACTACACGTGCGTTTTGTGGCAACTCATCAAAGCTTTTATATTTCTTTGAATAAAGTCCCACGTGTGATGCTGCTCCTACTGCAAATGCCTTTAATTTAAAGCCAGTTTCTTTAATTGCATTGTCTAAGAAAGGTTGATGCTGGAAAAAGTTCGCATCAATATCCCCATGATTTAAGGTAATGTTTGGTGTATTCCAGTCGGAAAATTCGACCAGTTTCACATTTAAACCCTGTTGCTTCGCTTCATCAGCAGCAGCTTGTAAAGTTTTTGCAAATGGTGGACTAATACCAATTACAAGTTCATTTGAGCCACTTTGACGGTGTTTATTCCAAAAGAATAAAGCAACAAAAAGGACTACAACGACTAAGCCTACGCCTAGCCATTTTTTTGAGGCTGTTTGAGCCATGTCTATCTCCAAATTTAAGCAGTTATTTCTTCAATTTTTGTTAAGTTTTTGCTGTTGTTATAGGGACTACATCGGAACGCTTGAACAGGGTGCTGTTCTGGTAATTGATCACCCCGTTTAAAGATTTTGTTCCGCAGTGAACCCGTTTTATATGCAGTTTTATAGCGACCACGTTGTTGCAGCTCAGGAATGACCAAGCGAATAAAGTCGTGGTGAGACTCGGGTGCAACAGTACGGGTCAAATTAAAGCCATCAATATCTGTCTTATCTAAAAGATGAATTAAGTATTCAGCAACTTCTTCACCACTACCAACGATGAGCGGATAACGACCACCTAAAACATGCTGAGCTTTTAAGTCGTTTTTAGTAATTTGTTGCTCTTTAAACTTTTCGGTAATCGAAACAATACTGTTACTTTTTTGGTAAGGAATCGCTTCATCGTCTGCAAATTTACTTAAGTCGATACCAGTTGAACTCGCATAATGCGCTAACCCAGCTTCAGGACTTGCATACTGACGATATTCATTAAGTTTTTGTACAGCGAGATCATGTGTTTCGGCAACCACAACGGTTATGCCAACAAAGACTTTAATGTCATTCGCTGAACGGCCTTGCTGTTCGGCAAGAGCACGAATCTTTTTCACTTGTTCGCGTATTTTTTCGGGCTTGTCGCCGCCAATAAATACACATTCGGCATGACGAGTCGCAAACTGCATACCTTTCGGTGAAGCACCAGCTTGAAATAATGTTGGGGTGCGTTGCACAGAAGGAGATACCTGAAATACACCTTCACTTTGGTAATATTTCCCGTGATGGTGGATGGTGTGAACTTTAGATGGGTCTGTAAAAACACGTTGGACTTTGTCTTTTTTGACTGCGTCGTTTTCCCATGAACCTTCCCAATATTTATAGCAAAGCTCTAAAAATTCTTCGGCTTGTTCATAGCGGGCATCATGGTCTTTTAAACCTTTTTGACCGATAAGACGTTCCGCACTATCTAGATAACCGGTAACGATATTCCAGCCAATACGACCTTGAGTTAAATGATCAAGACTCGCAAAGCGACGAGCAAACTGATACGGATGCTCATAGCTCAAATTAACAGTGACTCCAAAACTCAAGTTTTGAGTGACTGCCGCCATAGCAGAAATGAGTGTAGATGGGTCATGGCTCGGAAGCTGAATTGACTCTTTTAAAGTCAGATCAATGCCATTTTGATAGACGTCATACACACCTGTAATATCGGCAATAAACAAACCATCAAATAGGCCACTTTCTAAGGTTTTGGCTTGTTCTGTCCAATAGCTCAGCTCATTAAAACGGTGTGACTCATCACGTGGATGTGTCCATAGACCATGATTAATATGCCCAACACAGTTCATATCAAAGGCATTCAGCAAAATTTCTTTAGCTTTAAAATCTGTCATTACAATGTCCCCCGACGAGGTGGTAGAACACCGTTTAAAACATAGTTGCCGATAAAGTAATATTTCCAGCGTGCAGCATCATGCAACGTATGCACACGCGCATTACGCCAGAAACGGTCTAAGCCATCTTGTGCTTGACTACCACGGCTACCAGCAAGTTCAATTAGCTTCGACGAAGCTTTTAATGCGATATAGCTACTATGAGCACGTATTTTGGCAACATCAATTGAAGCTTTAGCAATCCTTTCAGGTGTGGTTTCAATTTTTGCTGCATCAATTGAATGAGCAGCTTGTTTTAATAAGACTTCACTTGCTCGTACATCTACCGCAATACGGCCCAACTCATAAATTGTTAAAGGATCTTGGTTTGCCGTTGCAACTTGCGAATCAATCCATGGGCGAGCTTGATGTACTCTTTGCAAGCTTTCTTCAAAGGCTGCTCGTGCAATACCTACCTCAATAGATGCATGCATAATTTGAGCAAATGGACCAACTAAAGTTGGCTGTAAGAATGCAGTATCAAAAGGGATGACATCATCTGCATCGACAAAAACCTGATCAAACTTAACTGTGCCGCTACCTGTGGTTTTTTGTCCAAAGCCAGACCAGTCATCGACAAGTTTTAGTCCTTGTGAACCACTTTTTACAAAGGCTAGATATTCTCGGCCTGCATCGTCTAAAACTAAGGTTGGAATACGGTGAGCAAATAAACTTCCTGTGCAGTAAAACTTTTCACCCTGAATCAAATACCCATTTTCATGCGGACGAATGTTGGTTTGTTTATGGGTTGAAGTCTTGGTTTTAAACTCAGCAAGTGCATTACCAAAGCGAGTACCATTTAGCACTTCACCATATAAACGTTGTTTTTGAGCTTCTGTGCCTGTATTGCGTAAGACTTCTAGAGCATAAAAATGGTTTTGTGGAATTTGTCCGATTGAACCATCTGCACCGCTTAAAAGCGCAATTACTTTAGCAACTGTATGACTTGAAACTTCGGCACCGCCATATTGCTTTGGTACTGTAATTGCCCAAAGACCTGATTGGCTTAAAGCATCAATTTCGGTATACGGTAAAATTCGTTTAGAGTCTCGTTCTACTGCGGTTTTCTTAAATTGCTCAGCAAATTGTTTGGCAACTTCTAAAGCTTCAGCATCATTTTGAATAATGTGCGCTTGGCCAGATGCCGATGTTTGTTTTGTTTGAACTGATTGATATGAAGTCATGACAATTTCTCCTTAAATCCAGGCATGGCGGGCAGGGAAATGACCATTAAGGTAATAATTGCCAATGGCATGTAATTTCCAGCGAACGGGGTCGTGTAATGTATGTACACGGGCGTTTCGCCAATGTTGATCTAAATTGTGTTGGCTTAAACTTGAACGGCTACCACCCAGCTCTAGTAGTTTTTCAGAGATTTGTAGAGCCGCATCATTGGCATAGACTTTTGCTTCAGCAACCAAAATTGAAGCTTTAGCTACTTGTTCATCAGTCACAGTTTGAAGTTGGTCAAGTTCATCTAAATATTCAGCAGCTTCATCAAGCAGTAAAATTGCAGCATCGAGCAAAATATTTAACTTACCTACTTCTTGCAGGGTGTAATGTTCAAAGCTGGCTTTTTCAACATTTGCATCAATAATTGGACGTGCTTTATGAATAGTCGATAAAGTATCGTCAAATGCGGCTTCTGCAATACCTACATCAATGGCTACTTGTAATAACTGCGAATAAGCACCGCGATAGGTTGGAGCTTGCGTCAATAAACGTTCATCAAAAATAAGTTCTGGGTTAACTTCGACATTATTTAATTTAACCGTACCACTCGCTGTCGTACGTTGCCCAAAGCCATTCCAGTCATTAATGACTTCAATACCTTGAGCATCTCGACTCACAATCACTAAAACGACATAGCCATCTGGATGAACCGCTTTAATTGCGAGCCAATGCGCAAAACTTGTACCTGTCGAATAAAACTTTTCGCCGTTTAAAATATATTTGCCATTTTCAATGGTAAGTGTGGTTTTTAATGTTTTTGAGTCATGTGTATTACGTTCTGGACCACCGTTAGCAAGACGCTTACCTGCTAATATTTCTGAAAAGATAAATTGTTTTTGTTGTTCTGTACCCATAATTTCGATCAGGTTTAAAAGGCTAATCTGATTTTGTGGAATCTGACCAACGTTCGCATCACCTTTACTTAAAATACGGAAAACGTGCGCTAAAGTTTTATTAGAAACAAAAGCTCCGCCATATTTATTCGCAATTCGAATTCCGCCTAAGCCTTTTTGGCTAAAGCTTTCAATTTGCTCATGCGGTAATAAGCGTTGTTGATCACGTGTATTACGACCCTCTAAAGCATAATCAGCCACTTGATAAGCAGCATTAATGGCTTGTTGATCATTTTGAATGATTTGGACGTATGCCGTCGTTTTAGATAGAGAATTAGACATAATGACACCTTGTATTGCTGTCATTACCTTACAAAAGAAATATTTTTCCACTAAACGAGGACTTATGCTCAGCTTATGAAATAAAGTGCAAAGCATTTTTTTTGATTTTTAATGGAGAAATAAAGATATTAAAAGTTTATATAAATCAATTGGTTGTATTTTTAATGCAAAAAAATAATAACAAAACCCGTTTTAATATGAAAAAGAGCAATAAGTACGGTAAAAAAAGATATAAAAAGCTATACCTAACTGTCAGAAAAAAATGAGCACAATATCCATTGTTTTAAATAAAAATAGCTTTTAAAGTATCTACTTACCATCGACCATTTTTGTACAAATAGTCAAATAAAAATAAACGTGGAGATTTTATGCGGGTTTTGTATCAGTTTCCTTTGTCCCATTATTGTGAAAAAGCTCGCTGGTTGTTAGACCATAAAGAACTTGATTATGTGGCTCATAACTTGATTCCTGGATTTCATCGTGCTTTCGCACAACTCAAAACAGGGCAAAATTTACTGCCGATTTTGAAAGATGATCATCAGTGGATCGCTGAATCAACCAAAATTGCACTTTATTTGGATGATACTTACCCAGAACACGCGCTTTTACGTCGTGATGAGCAACTTAGACAACAAACTTTAAAAATTGATAGTTTGGCTGATGAGCTTGGTATACATGTGCGCCGTTGGGCTTTAGCACATAATTTAGCCCAAGGGGATCATGCTCTAGAAATTATGATGGGCGAACAAGGCTATTTACGTCAGTTTGAAAAAATATCTAAACCTTTTCTCAAAACCCTCGTAAAGAAGAACTATAAACTTGAAGAAGAGTTAGTAAGCCAGTCCAAAGAACGCATGGGCGAACTTATAAATGAACTCAACCACTCTTTAATTGAAAATCAAGCGCGCTATATGGTGGGTGATCGCTTAAGTCTTGCTGATATTTCTGTTTGTTCGATACTCGCACCACTATTAGAGGTGAAAGGTACGCCGTGGGAGCGAGAAGAAGCAGAAGAAGTTTCTGAGGAATGGGTCAACTATCAAAAATATTTACTCGATTTGCCTCTAGGACAATATGTTTTAAGAATATATCAAACTGAAAGAAACGCTCGAGTAGATTGGCGAGGAATTTAAACTTTATAAAATGCCCTGATTTTCTCAGGGCATTTTTGTAATATTTCCAAACTCTCTCATTTATCTGAATATTACTATCAATTTTATAAATGATTTTTATTAAACCATTTGCAAATATTATTTTGATGTTTAAGTTACTTTTTACAAAGTGAATTTAATGTGTAGCTAAATCTCTAATAATTTTAATTTTTATA
>NZ_JRVL01000189.1:0-3703 GCF_054823985.1 Acinetobacter sp. GN11
CCTGATCATTAAACTAATATAAGTTTCCGAGATATAGAATCAGCAATAAAATCATGATTGAATATGCGCTATAATTTATAGAGTTGTCATCAAATTATGTCTAAAAATTCTTCAGACGCTGGAATTTTTTTATGGATGACTTACCAGACTATGCAAAAGATGGGCTTAGATGCAGCATCTATTTTTGCAAGTGTAAATTTGCCTAATCAACCACCCGATAAAAATATTCGTAGAGATAATTCTACCCAACATCGTTTTTGGACAGCTGCTGAAGAAATTAGCCAAGATCCTGATATTGGCTTACATGTAGGTAAGCAAATGCCGCCGTTCCGAGGTTTGGTTATTGAATATCTATTTTTGAGCAGCTCTACATTTGGTGAAGGATTGCAGCGCGCTATAAGATATCAAGCCCTACTTACAGATGTATTTAGCCTTTCCTTAACCATTAATGAAGATCAAGCAATATTATCGGGTTTTGAGCATCCCGTAAGACATTATCTAGAATGTGGGATTGGTATTTTCCTTAATTTTTTTAAATATATTACTAATAATGAGTTCAGACCTAGTCATATTACTCTACCTTATCAACAAGGCGCCTCGGCTAAAACTTATCAAGAGATGTGGGAATGCCCCGTCATTTTAGACCAAACAAAAGGTGCTATTGTTTTTCCTAGTGTACTATTAAATAAGACCTCGCCAGCTGCTGAGCCAGAATTATTAAAAATTCATGAAACTCTTGCGGAACAACAGCTATTAACATTAGAAAAGCATCAACTCATTCATGTAATTGAACGTTTGCTTAGTAATGGATTACTTGAATCTGGGCAATTTGATCAAAAATTGATTGCAGAACAATTAAACCGCAACCCTCGTACTCTTCGCGCTGATTTACAAGCTATTAATACAAATTATGAAAAGATTTTAAATCAACATCGAGAAAAACTTGCCAGACGTTTGCTTGCTAATACACAAGAAACTATTGATCAAATTGTTTATTTAACCGGTTTTTCAGAGCCCTCTGCGTTCACACGTGCATTCAAACGGTGGACTAATGAAACTCCCAGTGCTTATCGACAACGTAAACAAAAACAATCAAATTGATTCTAAAGGCAATTGGTCTACTGCCTATTAGGTCAAAGGGATAAAACGTTCTTCTTTTACAATGGCTTTAAATTGTAATTAAGAAGAAGTGACCAATATGCTTGGATTCCCTGTAGGTATTTTTGTAGCCAATGGCTTGGAATGGTACTTTCATAAAGTTTGGCTGCATGAGTTTCCAAGCCAGTATCGTAATAGTCCATTTTTCACCCATATCGCACATCATAAACGTGCCCGTTTAAATGGCTTCCATGATGAAGGCTATGCCGAATCTATGCTTAAAAATGCTGAAATTTATAATGAAAAAACAGCCTTAATTGGATTAGCAGGTGCTGCTACCATTTTTTTACCTGTAGCTCCTTTTTTTACAGCTGGACTTTATTATGGTTTATGGAATTATTGGCGTGTACATGCTAAATCTCATTTAGACCCAGAATATGCAAAAAAACGTATTCCTTGGCATTATGATCACCATATGACAAGTAATCAGAATGCTAATTGGTGCGTTACCAGACCTTGGTTTGACTATATTATGGGAACAAGAGTAACCACCGAAGTATCTAAAACCGAAACTAATCCTTTAGGAATAAAATTACCTAAATGGGTAGAAAAACCTATTAATTCAGCTGCTAGACGTTTACTTGCTAAGTCTTTTGCCAAAATTGATTTAAATTCTGTTCAGGATCAGACTAATTTACGCAACGGAATAGAAGTCAGTTTGACGTAAATATATCAAAATAAAAAAGCTGCGGACTCCAGCAGCTTTTTATATAAATCGACAGTTAACAGCTTAAACCTTAAAAGGTTCGAAACAGCTCACAAGAAAATCCATTACTACACGTATTGCAGGACTATGTCGTAAATCTTCATGTGTAACTAGCCAGATTTCAGCACTCATCGGATGATCATCTTGTAATCTAACTAAATTGCTAAGAGCGCCTAAAAAATCCGGTAAGACCGCTACCCCTACTTCACCACATGCAGCTCTCCACTGTAATTCAGGATGGTTAGTAACCATTATGGGTTCTTTATGATCTAATCTTTCTTTTAACTTCTGCTGTTTTTGACCATGTACCCCCCCGACTTCTACACTAATCCATTCATAATTTTCAGGGGCTGTTGAAGCCAAATAATTTGGTCCGGCATATATTCCAAAGGGTATTTCCCCTACTTTACGAGCTACTAAATTTTCATCTTTAGGACGGCCAAATCTTACCGCAATATCAGCCTCACTATGCTGTAAAGAAACATAATGAACATCACCGAGCACGCGCAATTTTAATTGAGGGTAATGTCGATAAAACCTGCCCAGATGAGGCATGATGAGATGTGCCGCAGTTAAAGGAGGCATACTAATAGAAACACTTCCCATCACTTCTTGCTGACCAGCCTGAGTTAAACGTTCAATAGAAAATGTTTCTTCCATCATACGAGCAACCACCTGCGCAAGACGTTCACCATCAGGAGTTAGGATGTAAGTACGTGGTCTACGATCGACTAATTTAAGTTTTAAGTTTTGTTCTAGCTGGGCAATTCTTCTAGATACAGTTGCATGATCTACTCCCAATTTTCGGGCAGCCGCTGACAGTGACTTTTCTTCTGTAAAAACTGAAAAGTAATGTAAATTTTCCCAATCAATCATTGTGCAAATTTTCACATTAGAAGTGTATTAATATGGAATTGTACACCTTTATGTAATTGCCCAGAATAAAACCTTTCTTGATGGGAGCCTGTCCATGAACAGAACGGTGGCTTATGCCTATGCTGGTGTTGTCTTAACAATGTTTTTTTGGGGATCAGCATTTAATGCAATGTCTTATATCATTCAACATATGCCTCCGCTATCTGCTGCATCTGAACGGTTTTCAATTGCAAGCCTAGGTTTACTTCTGATCTTTTCAATCACAGGCAAATTAAGATGGACAGCTTTAAGTCAAAATTTAGTTATCTACCTTGTTATTGGGGTAGTTGGCATTGCAGGATTCAACATCGGTTGTTTTTATGGCTTACAGACTACATCTGCCGTGAACGGTGCTTTAATTATGGCAACTACACCGTTAATGACCCTATTAATGACAATTGTTTTGGACGGTGAAAAGCTTACCCCTAGTAAATTTTTAGGCGTTTTATTCGGCTTAAGTGGTGTGTTACTTGTGATTAGTCAGGGGCATATAACAACGTTGCTTCATCTAAAAATAGATATTGGCGATCTATTTATATTATTAGGAGCTTTTGGATTTTGCTTAGCTAATGTTCTATCTCGCCGCTATGTAAAAAATGCTACACCACTAGAAACAACGACTTTTTCTATGATGTTTGGGGCAATAACACTTAGTGTATTAAGTATGATATTTGAAGATCCTCTTACAGCCATCACTTCTGCCCCTGTAAATGCACATTTGGCCATGGGATATGTCGTTATTTGCTCAACAATGATTGCTTATTTATTCTGGTTCAATGGCATACAAAAGTTAGGAGCTGGCCGTGCTTCCGTCTTTTTTAACTTTGTACCAGTGTTCAGTATGCTGATCGCCCTAGTTACTGGGCAATCTCTTAATGTGTGGCAATTGCTAGGAACAGCTTTAGTCATGCTGGGTGTAATGAG
>NZ_JRVL01000021.1:0-24026 GCF_054823985.1 Acinetobacter sp. GN11
GCTTTTTTGCCACCTGCAAAGGCTGAACTAAAAGATATCTTATATACGTATGATCCAAAACTATTAGATTTATATAAAACAACATTAAAAAATCAGCAAAGGAAAATCATATTAACTAGTGCATTTCAACCAAATTTAGATGCTAAAGGCGTTGATATTTATACATTAGATTCTTTAATAGATATTTTTGCGAAATTAGCGCCAAAATATAAAGATGATTATTTCCTTATTGCTATTGCAAGTTACCCAGAAACTAGTTTTAGTCAAGAAATAAGAGCAAAGGTACGTTCACTTACTGGTAAATATGACAATCTTCTCTTTTTAGAGAATGATAAGAAAATATGGCCTCTTTTGGATGTAACGAAATTGTTTATTCGTGCGACAACCACAGATGGTGACTCTGTAAGTTTGAGAGAGGCATTATATTTTGGTGCTCCTGTTTTAGCATCGGATGTAGTGCCGAGACCCGATAATGTTATGTTGTTTAATTTAGAAAAAGATGATCTCAGTCAAAAAATTGATGAATATTTAGGAAGTTATTAATGAAACAAATTCTTCAAGATATGGCAAATGGTGGTACGACTGTGACCGAAGCTCCTGTACCTCAATGTTCAAAAGGTCATTTACTTATTTCAACTACCACTTCGCTAATCTCTGCTGGTACAGAGCGGATGTTAGTGGGCTTTGGTAAAGCTTCTTTAATTGATAAAGCTCGTCAACAACCAGAAAAAGTGAAAATGGTGCTTGAAAAAGTACAAACTGATGGGTTGCTAACTACTTACGATGCGGTTAAATCGAAATTAGCTCAGCCTTTAGCTCTTGGCTACTGTAATGTAGGTGTCGTGCAAGAAGTAGGTGCTGGAGTTGATGGTTTCCAAGTAGGTGATCGTGTCGTTTCAAACGGCCCTCATGCTGATATGGTTAAAGTACCCAAAAATCTTTGTGCAAAAATCCCAGATAATGTTGATGATGAATCTGCTTCATTTGCGGTAGTTGCTAGTATTGGTTTACAAGGTATTCGCCTTGCTCAGCCAACTTTAGGTGAAAGCTTTGTTGTAACTGGTGCTGGTCTGATTGGTTTGTTAACCATTCAAATGTTAAGAGCCAATGGTTGTCGCGTGCTCGCAATTGACTTTGACCAAAGTAAACTTGAGCTAGCAAAAAAAATTGGTGCAGAAATCTGTAATCCAGGTAAAGGCGAAGATCCTGTGGCAGCAGGTTTAGCTTTCAGTCGTGGTGTTGGTGTAGATGGCGTAATTATTACGGCATCGACAAAAGTCAGTGATCCAGTAACACAAGCGGCACGCATGAGCCGAAAGCGTGGCCGTATCATCTTGGTTGGCGTAACTGGTTTGGAGCTTAACCGAGCAGATTTTTATGAAAAAGAGCTAAGCTTCCAAGTTTCTTGTTCTTATGGACCAGGACGTTATGATGCTGAATATGAAGAGAAAGGCAATGATTATCCTGTAGGCTTTGTTCGCTGGACTGAACAGCGTAATTTTATTGCAGTGTTAGATATGTTGGCAGCTGGTACATTAAATGTAGAGCCACTTATTACTGAGCGTTTTCAATTTGAAGATGCGCCTAAAGCTTATAATGCACTTACTGAAGATAAATCTGGACTAGGGCTTTTATTAAAATATACCTCTCCAGTAGAAAGCCGTTTAGAAAAAAGGGTAGTTTTACGTCCAATTTCAATTGAGCCAAAGAATGCGGTAGTTGGTTTTATCGGTGCGGGTAACTACGCCTCTCGTATCTTAATTCCTGCTTTTAAAAAGGCTTCTTCCCAGCTACACACTATTGTGACCTCTGGTGGTATTAATGGTGTAATCCATGGTGAGAAAACCGGCTTTTCTGAAGCTTCTACAGATATTGAGGGTTTATTAAATAATAAAGATATTAATACAGTAGCCATTGCTACGCGTCATAATAGTCATGCTTATTTTGTTGAAAAAGTACTCTCAGCTGGTAAGAATGTTTTTGTTGAAAAGCCATTAGCGCTTACTTATGAAGAAATTGAAAAAGTAGAAGCTGTTTACAACCATAATATACACAGTAATCAATATGCTCGTGTTATGGTAGGTTTTAACCGTCGCTTTTCACCACAAGTACAAAAAATGAAGGCTTTGCTGAATACTGTAAAAGAGCCGAAAAGCTTTATTATGACTATGAATGCTGGTGCTATTCCTGCAGATCATTGGACACAAGATAATGCTGTAGGTGGTGGGCGTATTATTGGTGAAGCATGCCATTTTATTGATCTTATGCGTTTTCTGGCAGGTTCGAAAATCGTTTCTGTGCAAGCTAGACGTATGGGCGAAACTGATGCAGTACAGGTTCTAGAAGATAAAGCCTCGATTACGCTTGGTTTTGAAGATGGTTCTTTTGGAACAATTTTCTATTTGGCAAATGGAGCGTCCAATTTCCCGAAAGAGCGTGTGGAAGTATTTACAGCAGGCCGTGTGTTGCAATTAGATAACTTTAGAAAACTTAAAGCTTTTGGTTGGCCAGGGTTTAATAAAATGAACTTATGGCGACAAGATAAAGGCCAAGATGCTTGTGCAGCGGCATTTGTTGAAAGTATCCGTAATGGTAAAGAAACACCTATCCCAGCTGATGAAATTTTTGAGGTAGCTAGGGTAACTATTCAGGTTGCTGAAATTTTAAGAGCACAAACATGAGTTTGATCATGAAAGGTCAAACAGCTCTTGCATTAGGGCTGTTTAATTTGTTTAGAGTTTTTAAGTATCGGGTGGGTGTAAAAACAGGATTGAATCCTGTTCAAAAGCTATCTGCACAATTGCCACAGGGCTATTTCTTTAGTCAAAGTGGTCAATCTGAACAAATTAATATACCTGTCAAATCAACTTTAACTGCCTTTGGATATTTAAAATATCCATTGGCAGGGCAATTCCCGAATTGGTTTTATAGTCCTTTAACTCAGCATACTTTTCAACATATAGAAAAGCCTTGGTACCAAATCCCCGATTTTGATGAGAAGGTAGGGGATATTAAAGGGATATGGGAAGCTTCGCGTTTTGATTGGCTTATTAATCTTGTTTTGCAAGAATGTAAGGCAAGGAATGGTCAAGCCTTAGTTGAACTCGATTTATGGTTGAATGATTGGTGCAATAATAATCCTGCTTATTTAGGGCCAAATTGGAAATGTGGACAGGAAGCATCTATTCGTGTCATGCATATTATCAGTGCAATTATTGGCTTAGGAAAAATTAATCAGTTAAATGATAACATTTCAAGTTTTATTGAAGTTCATTTAAAACGTATTGAACCAACAATTGATTATGCAATTGCTCAAGATAATAATCACGGAACATCTGAGGCGGCCGCACTTTATATAGGTGGAGCAGTCTTAAATGCGAATAAGCCTTCGCCACAATATGAAAAATGGCAAGCATTAGGCGAGAAATGGTTAGTTAATAGGGCAAACAAGCTTATCATGCAAGATGGCGGCTTTAGTCAATATTCAATTAATTATCATCGAGTGATGTTGGATTCGTATTGTTTAGCTGAAATTGTAGGTCAGAAATTAAACCTAAAGCCTTTTTCAAAAAGTTTATATACTCAATTGCAAAAAGCTACTGACTGGTTATATGTACTAACTCAAGCTAATGGTGATGTTCCTAATCTAGGAGCAAACGATGGCGCTAAACTTATTCCTGTAAGCCAGACCGATTATCGTGATTTCAGACCAACAGTACAATTGGCTAGTACCTTATTCCACAAGCATAGTTACTATCAAGATTCAGGAACTTATGATCAAAGTTTAGAGTTTTTCCACATACATAAATTGGAAAAAGAGAACTGTAAATTACCTTCGCGAAACCAAATTTTCAATGAGAGTGGTTTAATTACTTCTAAAAATGATAATTTCTTTATTGCTTTCAAGTTGCCAAAATTTAAATTTCGTCCAAGTCAGTGTGATGGGTTGCATTTAGATGTTTGGTTTAAAGGTCAAAATATACTAAGAGATGGTGGGACATATAGTTATAATTCATCACCAAAAGACTTAGATTATTTCTCAGGCGTTGCAAGTCACAATACAGTTGAGTTCGATAAACACCAACAAATGCCACGTTTAAGTCGCTTCTTGTTTGGTGCTTGGATTACTCCAAAAAATTTAACGTATAAACCATATGAGTTTGGTTGTGGCTACCAGGACTATTGGCAGTGTGGACATCACCGTAAAGTTTTATTAACAGATAATCAAATAGAAGTAGTAGATAATATTTCTGGTTTTCAGCAGCAAGCTATTTTACGTTGGCGTTTACAACCAGATCATTGGATATTAAACAATAATATTTTAACCAATGGAAAAGTTGAGATAATTTTAGAAGCTGAGCATTCTATTTCTATTCATCTCACCGAGGGTGAAGAGTCGAGATATTATTATCAAAAGACTAAATTACCTGTTCTGGAAATTACAGCAACACAACCGACTACGATTTTTACCGTAATTAAAGATATAACATGAAGATTTTATATTTCCATCAGCATTTTTCTACACCAAAAGGGTCAGCTGGGATTCGTTCTTATGCAATGGCTCAATCATTGATTCGCAATGGGCATCAAGTCACTATGGTTTGTGGTTCTTTTGGTGCTGGTCAGACTGGTTTAACCCAACCTTTTAATAAGGGGGTGCGCCGTGGTGTAGTAGATGGTATTAATATTATTGAATTTGAATTGCCTTATTCAAATAGCTTATCGTTTTTAAAACGAATTCTAATTTTTTTAAGTTTTGCATTTAAATCAATTAAAGTTGCTTTGACTGAGCAATACGATATTGTTTTTGCAACTACTACTCCTTTAACAGCAGGCATTCCAGGTATTTTTGCTAAATGGTTACGTCGGAAACCTTTTGTTTTTGAAGTGCGTGACTTATGGCCTGAACTTCCGAAAGCTATGGGTGTAATAAAAAATCCTATTGTTTTATGGATGATGTCAGTGCTTGAGTGGACTTCTTATCATTCCGCTGATCGTTTAGTTGGTCTATCCCCTGGAATCGTGGATGGCATAATCAAACGTGGTATTGCACCAGAAAAAGTAGCCTCTATTCCTAATGGATGTGATCTAGACATTTTTGCTTCTGATCACCAACCCTGGCGTCCAGAAGGCGTAGAAGAAACTGACTTGATGGCAATTTTTACAGGGACGCATGGCTTGGCAAATGGTTTAAATGCTGTGTTAGATGTAGCTGTAGAATTGAAAGACCGTCAAAGAACAGATATTAAACTTGTTCTTGTGGGCGATGGTATGCAGAAAAAAGTATTAATGGAGCGAGCTGAAAAGCTTCAACTAGATAATGTGGTTTTTCATGACCCTGTTAACAAAGCAAAGTTGGCTGGCCTTATGGCAAGCGCAGATATTGGCTTGCAAATTTTAGCAAATGTTCCAGCTTTTTATTATGGTACATCTCCTAACAAATTCTTTGACTATATTTCGGCAGGTTTACCAGTCCTGAATAACTATCCAGGTTGGTTAGCTGAGTTAATTACAAAAGAACAATGTGGGTTTGCTGTGCCACCTGAAAATCCAAAAGCATTTGCTGATGCACTGGAACAAGCTGCGGATCAACGTGAGCAACTCCATCAGATGGGGCAAAATGGTCAGCAAGTTGCTAAAGAACAGTTTAACCGCTCTATTCTTTCTCAAAAGTTCTCTGACTGGGTAACAGGAGCATAATATGCTAAAGCGTTTACTGGATATTGTTATTGCTTCTATTGCTCTTACTTTGCTCTCGCCATTATATTTCTATGTTGCATATAAGGTGAAAAAAAACTTAGGCTCGCCAGTATTGTTTCGCCAAGTTCGCCCGGGGTTACATGGTAAGCCGTTTGAAATGATTAAGTTTCGAACTATGAAAGATGCAACAGATGCACAGGGTAACCCTTTACCAGATAGTGAGCGCCTAACGCCATTTGGTAAAATGCTTCGTTCTACGAGTTTGGATGAAATGCCTGAGCTTTGGAACGTGATTAAAGGTGATATGAGTATTGTAGGTCCAAGACCCCTACTGATGGAGTATTTGCCACTTTATAATAAAGAACAGGCGAAACGCCATGATGTACGTCCAGGAATGACTGGTCATGCTCAGATTAATGGACGTAATGCAATTGGCTGGGAAGAAAAATTTAAACTTGATACGTGGTACGTTGAAAATAGATCGCTTTGGTTAGACTTTAAAATAATGCTACAAACCGTTAAAAAAGTAATCGCTAAAGATGATATTAATGAAGCGGGTGAAGCTACGATGACCAAGTTTACAGGTTCAAAGTCGGAAGCAGATAAATGAGTAACCAGATCTATGCGATTTATGGTGCTTCAGGCTGTGGCCGCAGTTTGATGCCTGTTGCAAGACAACAGCTTCAACGTCAGGGTATTGCGGCTGAAATTTATTTTATTGATGATAGTTTACAAGAAGAAAAGATAGTAAACGGACATACGGCCTTAAACTATCAAACTTTTAAATCAATAGAATGCTCTAATAAGTATGTATTAATCGCTATTGCGAATAGTCAAATTCGTGAAAAAATTGCAAATCAGTTGGCTACAGATAATATTAAACTTTGGTCTGTACAAGCTGATAATACAGTCATTATGGATAACATTGAAATGGGTGAAGGTGCAGCCCTGAGCCCTTTTGTTTCAATTACATCAAATATAAAAATCGGTAAATGTTTTCATGCTAATTTATACAGTTATGTTGAGCATGACTGTGTGATTGGCGACTATGTAACTTTTGCACCGGGTGTTAAATGTAATGGCAATATTCGTATTGAAGATCATGCGTACATTGGTGCTGGAGCAGTCATTAAACAAGGTACACCTGATAAGCCTTTAGTCATTGGTAAAGGTGCTGTTGTGGGTATGGGTGCTGTAGTAACTAAAAGTGTAGCAGCTGGCGTAACAGTTGTCGGCAACCCTGCCAGAATTTTAGAAAGAAAGTAAGAAGTATTTTTTATTAGGAAATCAAAATGTTAAACACTGCATTTGAACCATGGCCAAGTTTTACTACAGAAGAAGCTGACGCAGTCAAAAATGTATTACTATCAAATAAAGTAAATTATTGGACTGGGCAAGAATGTAGAATCTTTGAAAAAGAATTTGCCGAGTTTTCTGGTACAAAATATGCGGTGGCTTTAGCAAATGGTACCGTTGCACTCGATGTTGCATTAAAAGCTTTAGATATTGGTGCAGATGATGACGTTATTGTGACGTCCCGTACTTTTCTTGCTTCAGCGAGTTCCATTGTAACCGCGGGTGCTAATCCTGTTTTTGCCGATGTAGAAGTAGATTCGCAGAATATTTCACGACGTACGATTGAAGCTGTCATTACACCAAATACGAAAGCGATTATTTGTGTACATTTGGCTGGTTGGATGTGCGATATGGATCCGATTATGCAACTTGCTGCTGAGCGTGGCATCTATGTTATTGAAGATTGCGCACAGGCTCATGGTGCAAAATATAAAGGTAAAGCTGCAGGATCAATTGGTCATATTTCTGCTTGGTCTTTTTGCCAAGATAAAATTATGACAACTGGTGGTGAGGGCGGTATGGTCACCACAAATGATGAGACACTTTGGAAAAAAATGTGGTCATATAAAGACCATGGAAAAAGTTACGATAGTATTTATAATAAACAACATCCTCCAGGCTTCCGTTGGTTGCACGACTCATTTGGTACCAACTGGCGCATGATGGAAATGCAAGCAGTTATTGGTCGAATTCAGTTAACACGTATGGCTGAATGGACACAAAAGCGTACTGAAAATGCCGGAAAGATTTTAAAAGCGTTTGAAAACTCCCCTTACTTTAACGTTCATATCCCTTCTGATGACTATGTACATGCATATTATAAATGTTATGTACAAGTGAATTTAGAGACGTTACCAGAAGGTTGGACACGTGATCGTATAATGCAAGAAATTAATGCCCAAGATGTGCCTTGTTTTAGTGGCTCTTGTTCTGAAGTTTATTTAGAGCATGCTTTTGATGGTACTCCATGGCGTCCAGAAAAACGTTTGGAAAATGCACAGCAATTAGGTGACACAAGCTTGATGTTCTTGGTGCATCCGACTTTAAGCCAAGATAATATAGCAAAGACAGTTAGTGCAATTAATGCAGTTAGTAGAGCTATACAATCATAAAAATGTGAAGCTATTCACATAGCTTTCTTTTGAATTATGATCTGATTTAAAGTTATGTAACCGCTGCGTAAATTTTATTTCTAGTTATATGAGAAATGAGTATAAATACCGCACGGTTACTAGAACGATTAGAAGAGTATTGTGAAAAAGATTATTTATCAGTTTGCGTCTGCCCCAAGACTTGCTAAACAATGTTTTTTGGTTCTTGTAGACCTTTTTGCGTTTCCTGTTATTTTGTGGTTATGTTACGCCATTCGACTATTTGATTTAGGTGCTGATGTTATCCCAGGTATTAACTATGGAGTAGCCATTGTTACTATCGTTGCTATTTTAAGTTTAATGCTAACTGGGGTATATCGCTTTATTGTCCGTACTTTTAATGAAGCCTTTATTGCAAAATTAGCGCTTGCTGTTGCCCTGATGGTGGTTGTTTTATATGGCCTAAATGCATTCTCTGCAGCTTTTGTTCCAACTTCAATTCCATTGATGTTTGGTTTCTTAATGTTTGGTTGGGTTTGGTGTAGCCGTGCATTCATTCGTTTTATTGTAAAAGCTTCATTACAGACTGGTGAAGAACCTAAGCGCATAGCAATTTATGGTGCTGGTGATGCTGGTCAGCAAATTGCAGCTGTGCTTTACCGTTCTGGCAACCACTTACCTGTATTTTTCATTGATGATAATAGTTCTTTGCAAGACCATATGGTTGGAGGCTTAAAAGTACTATCTTTAGAGAAAGCTTTACAGCGGTTTGGAAAGTATAAAACTGATGAAATTTTACTGGCATTACCTTCAGTAGGTCGCGTACGTAAAAGTGAAATTATCCAACAGCTAGAACCTGCACATCTTAAAATTACTGAACTTCCTGGTCTTACTCAGTTGGTTGATGGTGAGCTAAAAGTTGCTGATATTCGTGAAGTAGACATTGTTGATTTATTAGGACGTGATCCCGTACCCCCTGTAGATCATTTACTTGCAAAAAATATTCATAATAAAATCGTAATGGTAACAGGTGCGGGCGGTTCTATTGGCTCGGAGCTATGTCGACAAATTATTAAAAATCAACCTAAAATGTTGATTATTTATGAAATTACTGAATTTGCGCTTTACAGTATTGATAGAGAATTACGTCTAAATGCCCAATGTGAAATTGTCCCAATTTTAGGTACTGTTCAAGATCAACAAAAATTAGAACGTATTATTGAGCAATATAGTGTACAGACTGTTTATCATGCCGCCGCTTATAAACATGTACCTTTAGTAGAATGTAATCCAATTGCAGGATTAAAGAACAATGCGATTGGAACAGCGAATAGTTTAAATGCAGCTGTGAAAAAGGGTGTGGAGACATTTGTTCTCATCTCGACTGATAAAGCAGTACGTCCAACCAATGTTATGGGCGCCTCAAAACGCATGGCTGAACTTTATTGTCAGGCAATGGCTGAAGCTCAAAAGCAAACTCAAATTAGTATTGTACGTTTTGGTAATGTACTAGGCTCTTCGGGTTCTGTAGTGCCGTTATTTAAAAATCAGATTGCAAAAGGTGGTCCTATTACTGTGACTCATCCTGATGTAACACGTTACTTCATGACCATTCCTGAAGCCTCGCAGTTGGTTATTCAAGCTGGTGCTTTAGGTAAAGGCGGAGATGTCTTTTTACTTGATATGGGTGAACCTGTTCGTATTCAGGATTTAGCTCGACAAATGATTTCTTTAAGTGGTTTAACTGTGCGTGAAAAAGACTCAGTTCAAGGGGATATCGAAATTCACTATAGTGGATTACGCCCAGGAGAAAAACTTTACGAAGAATTATTAATTGATCAAGAAAATACTGAATATACCGAGCACAGTAGAATTCTTCGATCATTTGAAAAGTTCTATCCACTCACTGAAATTCAAGAAGTTTTTGATCGAGTAAATAATATGACTGCTGTTCAAAAAGATATTGATTGGGCTCTTTGTCAACTCGAACATTATGTTGATGGTTATAAACGTAGTAAAGATATTATGGTTAATTAGAGAGTGAATGTGTGATTAAAAAGGCAGTTTTACCTGTAGCTGGATTAGGTACACGTTTTTTACCAGCAAGTAAGTCAATTCCCAAAGAAATGGTCACAGTGGTTGATCGCCCTGCAATTGAATATGTCGTGCGGGAAGCTGTAGAGGCTGGAATTGAGCAAATTATTTTGGTAACTCATTCATCTAAGGCATCAATTGAAAATTATTTTGATCGAAACTTTGAACTAGAAACGACTCTAGAGCAAAAGAAAAAGTTCGATTTACTTGAAGAAATTACGCAGATTATTCCTTCTCATGTAAGTGTTGTAAGTGTAAGGCAACCCCAACCTTTGGGTTTAGGGCATGCTGTTTTATGTGCAAAAAGTATTGTTGGGCAAGATGACTTTGCTGTGTTATTGCCAGATGTATTAGTGCAAGATAACTCAGGAAAAAATGATCTATCGCGTATGATTTCACGCTATGAATCAAGTCAAGCTGCTCAAATCATGGTTGAGGCAGTACCAGACCATCTTGTAGATCAGTATGGAATTGTTGATGTAAAGCAAAGCCCGAATGAGGGTGAAAGTATTGCTATGCAGGGAATTATCGAAAAGCCTGCTATAGGTTCTGCACCGTCTAATTTATCTGTGGTGGGGCGTTATATTTTACCTGCTAAGATTATGCAGCTTTTGGAAAATACTCCGAAAGGCGCGGGCAATGAGATTCAGTTAACTGATGCTATTGCGATGCTTCAAGAAACTGAGACTGTTGAAGCCTATCGTATGCAAGGCCAGACTTTTGATTGTGGTAGCAAGCTTGGTTATTTGAAAGCTGTATTACACTATGGTGTTGCACACCCTAAGTTAGGATTGGAATTTAAACAGCTGATTCAAGAACTTAAATTATAAAGTTTTGTAGTTCTGCTTAAGCATTTGTAAAAACTACTGAATATAGTAGCTGAGCAGTATATTCTCTTCCTGTAAAGGGAAGAGAAATCTATAAAATACGAAAAAATCAGGTGTGCAATGAAAATCGCAGTATTTGGAACAACGTTACATGCCGGCGTGATGGCAGCGTTATTAGCTGAATATGGTAATCAAATTTACTGGTGTACAAGTGTCACCTGTGAAGAAAATATTTCTGTACTTTCGTATCAAGATCAAGACGTAAATAATTATTTAAATAAGCAGCGAAAAGCGGGTTTTTTAAAAGAGAGCCCTTTTTCTGAGATTCCTTTAGATATTGAAGTTTATTTATTCTGTTTTAGCCCAACACAAATTGAATTTGCATTAAAAACAGTAGAGAAACTGAGCGAACGACCTATTGTTCATCCGCGATTAATGATTAATGGCTCTACTTTTGGTTTGCATGGTACAGAGAAATTAAAACAGCATTTACCAAAAGATGAGTGGGTTTATTTTCCTGATGTGATTCAGGAAGGTAATGCTATCAACAGTGTATTGAATGTAAAACATGTCATTGTTGGTGTGGAATCTAGAGATGCAAGTGAAACCATGCAAGAGTTATTGCGTCCTTTTTTCCAATTTAGTTATCAATATTTATTTATGCCGATTTTAGATGCTGAGTTCACCAAACTGAGTATTTCAGGCATGTTGGCTACCCGCATTAGTTATATGAATGATTTGGCTATGGTTGCCGAAAAGTTAGGTATTGATATTGCGAATGTAAAGCATGGTATCGCTGCTGACACACGTATTGGTGCTGCATATTTATCGCCGGGTGTAGGATTTGGCGGTGAGAATTTTTCGCATGACATTTTAACACTTTCGAGTACTGTGTCTGAAACTGGAACAAAAAGCCGCCTTTTAGAACAGGTTTGGGCGATTAATGAGCAGCAGAAAGAAATTTTATTTCGTAAGTTATGGAATTATTATCACTGTAGTCTAAATGGTAAAACAGTTGCGATTTGGGGAGCTTCTTTTAAAGAAAATACTTCGAATATACATAACTCACCGATTCATATTTTATTAGCCGCATTATGGGCACAGGGTGTAATAGTACGTCTGCATGATCCTCAAGCTTTAGATGAAATAGCTGCAACTTATGGACATCGTGAAGATTTAATTTTATGTACGGACCAATATGAGGCGGTACGAGATGCTCATGCGCTATGTCTAGTCACGGCATGGAAGCAATATTGGAGTCCTGACTTTAAGCAACTACAACAGTTAATGAAGCATCCTTTAATTTTAGATGGACGTAATATTTATGATCCTGCCTATGTAAAGTCGAAAGGTTTTGCTTATGAAGGAGTAGGTCGCTTATGAGTAAATCAATTGAGCAATTTCCAAAGGACTTAGTCTCACCTTTAGCTCATCTTCAAAATTTAGGTGAAAAAAACTCAAAATTACATATAAAAGAGTTGTTTGCTTTAGAGCCAGATCGTTTTCAAAATTATTCTGTAAAATTTGATCAATTATTTTTTGATTATAGTAAGCACCGCTTAACCAAAGATATTTTGGGACAATTAGTAGCTCTTGCGAAGACTAAAAGCTTAACCGAATGGATTAATCGCCTTTTTTCACAAAATAAAATTAACTGTACTGAGCAACGTGAGGCAATGCACTGGGCATTGCGGTTACCGGCTGATTATTCAAAGTTTCCAGATTTAACAGAACAAGTTCATAGCCAGTTACAACGTATGTATGCCTTAGTGGAAAAAATCCATGCAGGGCAATATCGGGGTTCAACTGGTGAGGTGATTCAAGACGTTGTTAATATTGGGGTGGGTGGTTCTGATTTAGGACCACAAATGGTCACGCATGCTTTGTCTGATTTCAAGGTGAAAACGGCTAAGCCTTTAAATATTCACTTTGTTTCGACTATGGATGGTAGCCAGTTATCTGAGTTGCTCCATCAACTTCGTCCTGAAACAACTTTATTTATTATTTCATCTAAATCTTTTGGTACGATTGATACTTTATCAAATGCTCAAACGGTGCGTCAGTGGCTTGAAAAAGCTTTAGGAACACATGCTCGTGTATTAAAAAGTCACTTTATTGGTATATCTACAAAAGCTGACAAAATGTCAGAGTGGGGAATCGCGTCTGAAAACCAGTTACTGCTGTGGGATTGGGTAGGTGGGCGCTATTCTCTATGGTCTTGTATAGGATTGCCTATAGCATTGACGATTGGTGTGAACGGCTTCCAGCAACTTTTAGCAGGGGCTCATGCAGTTGATGAGCATTTTCAAAATACGAGTTTTGATCAAAATATTCCAGTTTTGATGGCATTGTTAGGAATCTGGAATAATAACTTTTTAAATATTCAGACTCATGCAGTATTACCCTATGATGGGCGATTAAAATATTTTGCGGCTTATCTGCAACAGTTAGAAATGGAATCCAATGGGAAGTCAGTACAGCGCAATGGCTTAAAAGTTGAGCTTGATACTTGCCCTATTATATGGGGCGAGGTTGGACCCAATGCCCAGCATGCTTTCTATCAGTTGTTACATCAAGGTTCACAAGCAGTAAGCTGTGATTTTATTGCGCCAATTCAACGTTATAACGCAGATCATTTTACCTATGTTGAAAATGCAGAAGCTCTAGTCGAGCAACATCATCTGGCACTTTCAAATTGTTTAGCGCAATCAAGATTATTAGCTTTTGGTAATGAAGCTTTAGACCCGACTGAATTAGATAATTTACCAATTTATAAGCAATATGAAGGCAATCAACCCAGTTCTACATTATTATTGAAAGAATTAAACCCCTATAGTTTAGGAATGTTGATTGCTTTATACGAGCATAAAGTCTTTGTGCAGTCTGTGATCTGGAATATTAATCCATTTGATCAGTGGGGAGTTGAGAAAGGTAAGCAGATTGCTGATCAGTTACTTCCGATTTTAAACGGTGTTCAAAATGATCTTTCAACACTTGATGCATCAACGCGCGGATTAATTAAAATATTGTTAGGAAAAGTAGATGGCTAAAATTCTAGTCACTGGTGGCGCAGGTTATATTGGTTCACATACTTGTGTTGAGCTTTTACAGGCTGGTCATGAAGTTATCGTTTTTGATAATCTTTCGAATAGTTCAGAAGAATCTTTAAATAGAGTTCAAGATATCGCCCAAAAAAGTTTAACTTTTGTGCAGGGTGATATCCGTAATGCGGATGAACTTGATCGTGTATTTCAAGATCATTCAATTGATGCTGTTATTCATTTCGCAGGTTTAAAAGCTGTGGGTGAAAGCCAAGAAAAACCGCTCATTTATTTTGATAATAATATTGCGGGTAGTATTCAACTGGTTAACTCGATGGAAAAGGCCGGTGTTTATGCACTTGTATTTAGCTCCTCTGCAACAGTGTATGACGAAGGCAATATATCGCCATTAAACGAAGACATGCCAACAGGTATGCCAAGTAATAACTATGGTTATACTAAGTTGATTGTTGAGCAATTATTGCAGAAGTTGTCGGCGTCTAATCCAGAGTGGTCAATCGCATTACTTCGTTATTTTAATCCAGTAGGTGCACATAAGAGTGGACGTATTGGTGAAGATCCACAAGGTATTCCAAATAATTTAATGCCTTATGTGACTCAAGTTGCTGTTGGCCGCCGTGAGAAGCTGTCTATTTATGGTAATGACTATGACACGGTAGATGGTACTGGTGTGCGTGACTATATTCATGTGGTTGACTTAGCGAATGCACATTTGTGTGCTTTAAACAACCGTTTACAGTCGAAAGGTTGCCGAGCATGGAATATCGGTACAGGTAATGGTTCATCTGTTTTGCAAGTTAAAGATACCTTTGAACAAGTTAATGGCATACCCGTAGCCTTTGAGTTTGTAGCACGTCGAGCTGGCGATGTTGCAACATCTTTTGCAGACAATAGCCGTGCAGTTGCTGAGTTAGGTTGGCAGCCGCAATATGGCTTAGAAGATATGCTCAAAGATAGTTGGAATTGGCAGAAGCAGAATCCTAATGGATATAATTAAATAGCAATAAAAAAGGAGCTGATAGCTCCTTTTTTATTATGAATTAGTTCTGAATCAACCCAGTCAGCTCATCTACATAATGCTGCATTTGTTGGGCTTGGCGATCCGCACGGCTTTCAATGTTAAGACGTAGCAAAGGTTCAGTATTTGAAGCGCGTACATTAAAGCGCCATGCACCAAAGTCTAGACTTACACCATCAGTACGGTCAATTTCTGGATTTTGATCAGCATAAAAATCGAAAATCTTTTGAATAGTGATCTGTGTATCAGCTACTTTAAAGTTGATTTCACCGCTACAAGGGAACTTGGTAATCATATTTTCAACCAGTGTTGAAAGTGTTTGTCCTGTTTCAGAGAGTAGAGCAACGGTGAGTAACCACGGGATCATGCCGCTGTCGCAATAAGCAAAGTCACGGAAATAATGATGAGCACTCATTTCGCCGCCATATACTGCATTGTGTTCACGCATCACGTCTTTAATGAATGCATGACCAGATTTTGACTGTACTGCAACACCTTTATATTCATCGACTATATCAAACGTATTCCACACTAAACGCGGGTCATGAACAATTTTTTCGCCAGGTTGTTTAATCAAGAAAGCTTGGGCTAAGAGACCAACAATATAGTAGCCCTCAATGAACTGACCTTTTTCATCAAACAAGAAACAGCGGTCAAAGTCGCCGTCCCACGCAATTCCCATATCTGCTTTATGCTCAATTACAGCATTTCGGGTACTGTCACGGTTTTCAATTAAAATTGGGTTAGGAATCCCATTTGGGAAAGTACCATCTGCTTCATGGTGAATTTTAATAAACTCAACTGGTACATTAAGGGCTTTAAATTTTTCTTCAATAGCATCAATCATGTGACCAGCTGCACCATTGCCCGCGTTTACCACCAATTTAAGGGGACGGATTTTTGCTGGTTCAATATAGGTAATTAAGTGATCAACGAACTCGGGCAAAATGTTATAACTTTGTGTTGTACCTTTTTGGCTAACTTCTTCAAAGTGATTAGTTTCTGCTAAAGCCTTAATCTCTTTTAAACCCGTATCTGCACTAATTGGACGAGCATTTTCTCGAACCAGTTTCATACCGTTATAGTCCATTGGGTTATGACTAGCGGTAACTTCAATTCCACCTTGTACATCTAAGTGGAAAGCAGCGAAGTAAACTTCTTCAGTTCCTGTCATGCCTAAGTCAAGCACATTCACGCCAGCATCATTTAAACCACGGATGGTCGCTTGTTTTAAATCTTCACTGCTTAGACGAATATCACAACCTACAACTACAGTCTTTGGTTTATAGATCTGTCCGTAAGCACGACCAATTTTATAAGCGATTTCTTCATTCAATTCGGTGCCGAGTTTGCCTCGGATATCATAGGCTTTAAAACACGTTAAAGTAGTCATTATTCAGTTCAATACAAATGATTTGAGTTTTGAGCATTATTATACATTTCTCAATAAATGGTTATGTTTATAGTTTTTATATTCAAGTTTTACGCTTCATTTCAATAGACCATCTTTCAATTTATAAGAACGTTTTTTTACGACTTTAGTCTAATAAATAAATCTATAAGTTCGGAGTGGCTTGATTTTGCTTAGCCAATTGGTAATACCAATTTTAATGGTTATTTAATAATTGACCTTGAGAATGGCTATGTTTATGATGCATATTGTGGTTCAAGGAATAGCATTTGCACTTAATTTTTAATTGGTCATACCAATTGTGCTAAATGTTTAAAATTTTAAGGTACAAAAAATTCGCCCCGGCATTTCAAGGAGATGACAATGCTCAATATGTGGCAACAACTTTATGACCCTTTAAATAATATTTGGCTGTCCAGTGCAGTTGCATTAATCCCGATTATTTTCTTCTTTTTAGCTTTGGCTGTTTTCCGTCTAAAAGGCAGTATCGCGGGTACAGGCACAGTCATTATTGCACTATTGATAGCACTCTTTTTCTATCAAATGCCGGGTCAAATGGCCTTTGCTTCTATCATTTATGGTTTTTTCTACGGTCTATGGCCAATTTCATGGATCATTATCGGGGCAGTTTTTCTATATAAAATTTCGGTAAAAACAGGTCAGTTTGAGGTTATTCGTTCAAGTATTTTGTCGATTACCGAAGACCAACGTCTGCAAATGTTACTAGTTGGTTTTGCATTTGGTACTTTCCTTGAGGGAGCGGCGGGCTTTGGTGCTCCTGTTGCAATTACCGCTGCACTGCTTGTAGGTTTAGGCTTTAAACCACTTTACGCTGCCGGCTTATGTTTGATTGTAAACACAGCGCCAGTTGCATTTGGTGCAATGGGTATTCCAATTATTGTGGCGGGGCAGGTTTCTGGTGTAGATACCATGGAAATTAGCCAGATGGTTGGACGTCAGTTGCCGTTTTTAACGCTGATAGTACTGTTCTGGATTATGGCGATTATGGATGGCTGGCGTGGTGTTAAGGAAACTTGGCCTGCTGTATTAGTGGGTGGTGGCGCTTTTGCGATTGCACAATATCTTACATCTAATTTTATTGGTCCTGAATTACCGGATATTACAGCGGCAATTGCTTCATTGGTCAGCCTGACTGTGTTGTTCCGTTTTTGGAAACCAAAACATATTTTCCGTTTTGAACCTGAAGCTGGTCAAACTTTGGTTCAGCAACCTACAACGGTTCAACGTTATAGTATTGGAAAAATTGCTAAGGCGTGGTCTCCATTTGCAATCTTAACGGTGATGGTCACCATCTGGAGTGTTAAGCCGTTTAAAGCATTATTTGCAAAAGATGGTGCACTGGAACATTTAATTTTCAAAATTGAAGTGCCGTACTTGCATAAATTGGTCGAGAAAATGCCGCCAATTGTGGCAGAGATGAAGCCATACGAAGCGATTTATAAGTTTGACTGGTTCTCTGCAACAGGTACGGCAATTTTTATTGCTGCAATCATCACTGCTATTTTCTTGAAAATGAAAGCAAGTGAAGCAGTAACGACTTTTGGTGAAACACTCAATGAGTTGAAAACACCGATTTACTCGATTGGTATGGTGTTGGCGTTTGCTTTTATTGCGAACTATTCAGGTTTATCTGCAACTTTAGCTTTGGCTCTATCGCATACGGGTCATGCGTTTACTTTCTTCTCGCCATTTTTGGGTTGGCTGGGTGTGTTCCTTACAGGTTCAGATACATCTTCAAATGCTTTGTTCTCGGCATTACAGGCGACCACTGCTCAGCAGATTGGTATTCCAGAAGTATTGCTTGTAGCAGCGAATACCAGCGGTGGTGTAACAGGTAAGATGATTTCTCCACAGTCCATTGCGATTGCTTGTGCAGCGGTAGGATTAGTTGGAAAAGAGTCTGACTTGTTCCGTTTCACGGTAAAACATAGCATCATATTCACTGTCTTTGTTGGCATCATTATTACGGTTCAGGCTTATCTGGTTCCGTGGATGATTCCATAACTCCAGTGAAGGAAACGCGATGAGAATCTCCGATCAAGTGGTCATGAAATTGCAGGCATTAATTGAAGAGCGTCACATGAAAAAAGGTGAACGTTTGCCTGCCGAGCGCCAGCTTGCAACTAGCTTAGGGGTTTCTCGTCCGTCTTTACGTGAAGCGATTCAACAGCTCAATAGTCAAGGTGTGCTAATCAGCCGCCGCGGAGATGGGACTTATATTCAGCAGTTACCTGAACAGTGGCCACAGCAACTGATTGTGAACCCAATTAGTAACCTGATTGAAGAAGATCCGTTGTACCGTTTTGATGTGCAAGAGGCGCGGTTATTACTTGAAGGTGGTACTGCATGGTATGCCGCATTGCGCTCAACACCTGAAGATCGCGCCAAAATCCGTCATTATTTTAATGAAATTAGTCGTCATCAAAATGCGGGTGACTCAGCACAAGCTGCGGTGGCAGATGCTGAATTCCACTTGGCGATTGCAGAAGCATCTCACAATGTTGTACTGATTCAGATGATGCGTAGCTTGTTTGATTTACTGCAATACAACGTCTTGTTGGGACGTAAAAAAGTTTATAACGATCCAATAAATAGTGACTTGCTGAGTGAGCAGCATTTTCAGGTCATGGATGCGATCGATCGTAAAGATCCAGAGGCCGCGCGCCAAGCTGTCTGCGGTCATATTGAATTTGTAATTAATCATGTACGTTCTCTGAATGAAGACGAAGCTCGTCAGAAACGTGCGAACCGTTTAAATAGAGTTGATTCAAAATGATTATTTCTTCTGGCAATGATTATCGTGCTGCGGCACAACGTCGCTTACCTCCATTTTTATTTCATTACATTGATGGTGGAGCGTATTCGGAATATACCTTAAAGCGTAACGTACAAGATTTGTCAGAAATTGCATTGCGTCAACGTGTGCTGAATGACATGTCAGCGTTAAGTTTAGAGACAAAACTGTTTAATGAAACATTGTCGATGCCAGTTGCGTTGGCACCGGTTGGTTTAACAGGCATGTATGCGCGTCGCGGCGAAGTTCAAGCTGCGATGGCAGCTGACAAAAAGGGCATTCCATTTACGCTTTCAACGGTTTCGGTATGTCCGATTGAAGAAGTTGCGCCTGCAATTAATCGTCCTATGTGGTTCCAGCTTTATGTATTACGTGACCGTGGGTTTATGCGTAATGCTTTGGAACGTGCAAAAGCGGCGGGCTGCTCAACACTTGTATTTACCGTAGATATGCCTGTGCCGGGTGCGCGTTACCGTGATGCTCATTCGGGAATGAGTGGACCAAATGCTGCAATGCGTCGTTATATGCAGTCTATGTTCCATCCACATTGGTCGTGGAATGTCGGCCTAATGGGCCGTCCGCACGACTTGGGAAATATCTCTAAATATTTAGGTAAACCGACTGGGCTTGAAGACTATATTGGCTGGTTAGGCTCGAACTTTGACCCATCGATTTCATGGAAAGACCTTGAGTGGATTCGTGAGTTTTGGGATGGCCCAATGGTGATTAAGGGTATTTTAGACCCTGAAGATGCCAAAGATGCTGTGCGTTTTGGTGCAGATGGCATTGTGGTGTCAAACCATGGCGGTCGTCAGTTAGATGGCGTAATGTCGTCTGCTCGTGCATTGCCTGCAATTGCTGATGCGGTGAAAGGTGATTTGGCGATTTTGGCTGACTCAGGCATTCGTAATGGTCTAGATGTGGTGCGGATGTTGGCGCTTGGTGCCGATACGGTTTTACTTGGCCGTGCATTTGTTTATGCCTTGGCAGCAGCAGGTGGGCAAGGGGTGTCGAACTTGCTTGATTTGATTGATAAGGAAATGCGTGTTGCGATGACGCTCACGGGTGCTAAGTCGATTCAGGATATTAATGCGGATTGTTTAGTACAGGCGATGAAGCAAGGTTTTTAAGAAATAACTTTTTAAGTGAAGCAATAAGTATAGCCTCAAAATTTGGTGATTTGCTAAAGTTTTGCGTGTAGGCATTTGTCACTTTTGAAAGGTCAAAAGTAACCAAAAACCTTTTGTTGAGCAAACAGTACTTCCTTGTACAGTTGCTCAACTGGCGGCATCCCTGCCGCCCCACGATAGTAAATATAGGGCTGATTCGAATTAGAGAATGAGCTAATTAAATTATAAATTACAAACGGTAAGACTCCGTCGTATTGGTCTAATTTGATAAATGGATGACCAAAAGGAAACCATCATGCAAACACTTTCTCCTCAAGCAGTGATCGAACGCTTACAAAATATTGTAGGGCGTTCTTATGTTTTGACCGATGATCAAAGCACGCGTCAGTACCGTCAAGGTCGTCGTTTTGGTGAGGGGAAAGTGTTTGCTGTGGTGGTGCCGGGCACATTGCTAGAGCAATGGCAGGTACTCCAAGCTGCTATTGAAGCAGATTGTATTGTGATTATGCAGGCGGCCAATACAGGACTCACTGGCGGTTCAACCCCATATGGCGATGATTATGATCGTCCTGTTTTAGTCATGAGTACGCGCCGATTAAAGGGCATTCAGGTCATTCATGATGGTAAGCAAGTGATTTGTTTACCGGGCGCGACTTTAGATAATTTAGAACAAATTTTAAAAGGCTATGATCGTGAGCCACATTCAGTAATTGGTTCATCTTGTATTGGGGCATCAGTATTAGGCGGTGTTTGTAATAACTCGGGCGGTGCCTTGGTACGCCGTGGTCCTGCGTATACTGAACTGGCGTTATATGCTCAGGTCAATGCTGCTGGTCAATTAGAACTGGTGAACCATTTAGGGGTGAATTTAGGCTCGACACCCGAAGAAATTTTGACTCGTTTAGAGAAGCAGCAATATCAAGCGGTAGATATTTTAGATGACAGTGAAAAACAGGCGTCTGACCACCGTTATGCCCACGATGTGACTCAAGTTGATGAAGATACACCCGCTCGTTTTAATGCAGACCCGTCACGATTGTTTGAAGCCTCAGGTTCGGCAGGTAAAGTTTGTGTGTTTGCGGTTCGTCTTGATACTTATGAAAAAGTAGAGAGCAATGTCTTTTATATAGGTACTAATGATGCTGATGACTTAACAGCCATTCGTCGTTACTTACTAACCTCACTGCCAAGTTTACCGATTGCAGGTGAATATATCCACCGAGATGCTTACTTAATTGGTGAAAAGTACGGAAAAGACACCTTCTTATTTATTGAAAAGTTTGGCACAGCCAATGTTCCAAAAGCCTTTGCGATGAAAGATAAAGTCGATGGTTTCTTAGAACGATTTAAAATTAAAGGCTTAACAGACCAGATTTTACAGGCGATTACGTTCTTTTTACCGAGTCATTTGCCTAAGCGTATGACCGAGTATCGAGACCGTTATGAGCATCATTTAGTTTTACGTGTTGAAAATAATTCGAAAGCACAAACTGAACAATTTTTAAAAGAATATTTTGCAGTGCACCAGTCAGGTAGTTATTTCGTATGTAGCGAAGAAGAAGGACGAAAGGCATTCTTACATCGTTTTGCGATTGCAGGTGCTGCAATTCGTTATCGCGATACACACCGTAGTGAAGTTGAAGATATTGTGGCGCTTGATATTGCGTTACGTCGCAATGACCGTGAATGGGTAGAGCAGCTGCCAGCCGAGATGGAAAAGAACATCCTCCATAAACTCTATTATGGGCACTTCTTTTGTCATGTTTTCCATCAGGATTACATTCTGAAAAAGGGCCATGACCCTTTAGAAATGGAACATCAAATGTGGAAGTTGCTCGATGCGCGCCGTGCTGAGTATCCGGCAGAGCATAATGTTGGGCATCTCTACATTGCCAAACCTGCATTAGCCAACTTTTATCAAAAACTTGACCCAACCAATAGCTTTAATGTGGGGATTGGGCATACCTCAAAACTAAAATATTGGGGCAAAACCAAATCTTAATATCGAGAAATAAAAAAAAGGCGCCGAAGCGCCTTTTTTAATAGATGTATTATGCCGCTTCTGTTGATTTAGCAAGCACTTCTGCAACTGCTTTAGCAACAGTGTAAACATTGTTCATGTTTAAACCTGCTACACAAATACGGCCACTACGTACTAAGTAGATTGCATATTCTTCACGCAAGATATCAACTTGCTCAGCAGTTAGACCTGTGTAACTGAACATACCTTTTTGGTTTACAAGGTAGCTAAAGTCACGGTCTGGTAATGCTTTAGTGAGTTCATCTTTTAAGATGCTACGCATTTTGATAATACGTTCACGCATCTCTTTCACTTCACCTTGCCATTGTTGGTTAAGTTCAGCGTCATTTAACACTTCATCAACTAACCAAGCACCTGTTGTCGGTGGGCTAGAGTAAATACGGCGTACAGTTGCTTTTAACTGACCGAATGTGCACTGAGCAGCTTCTGCATCGTCACAAACGAAAGTTAAGCCGCCAACGCGCTCGCCATATAAAGAGAAGATTTTAGAGAACGAGTTGCTCACAATGAAGTTTAGACCCGCTTGGTCTAAAGCACGGATTGCATACGCATCTTCTTCCATACCATCGCCAAAACCTTGGTAAGCGATGTCTAGGAAAGGAATAAGGTTACGATCTTTTAATACCGCAATCACTTGATCCCATTGCGCTGGGTTTAAGTCAGCACCAGTTGGGTTGTGGCAGCATGGGTGCAACAACACAATGCTTTGCTCAGGCAAAGTTTTAAGTGTAGACAACATACCGTCAAAATCTACACCACGAGTTTCGTTGTCGAAATATGGGTAGAAATGCGTCTTGATGCCAGCGCCACTGAAAATCGCAACGTGGTTATCCCAAGTTGGTTGGCTTACCCAAACATCTGAATTTGGGAAATAAGTTTTTAAGAAGTCAGCACCAACTTTCAATGCACCTGAACCACCAAGCGTTTGGATGGTTACAGCACGGCCCGCTTTAACTGCTGGACTGTTTGCACCAAATAAAAGTGCTTGAATTGCTTCACGGTAAGGTTTGAAGCCTTCCATTGGCAAGTAAAGTTTGGTTTTACCGTTCTTAGGCTCAATACGCTTTTGCGCTTCAATAATAGTCTCTAACTGAGGAACAATACTGTCTTCGTTATAGTAAAGACCAATACTCAAGTTTACTTTTTCAGAACGAGTATCAGCATTGAACTGTTCCATTAAAGAGAGAATTGGATCGCCTGCGTATGGGGGGATATGTTGAAACATCAAAAAAGTCCTTTCATTCAACAATATGCATAGAGTTAAGTTTTTTCTGTCTCGAAAAATACATTACATCTATGTCGATGCTCAATAATGTACCAATAAAGCTACTGTGAAGCACCAGATAATTTCACTAATATCGATATTTTCCAGAAGAAACAATAAAAAAGATTTAAAAGAAATTACGGTAAATAGATACTAATTTATAACTCATGATTTTATTCAAATAGATTGTCTACAATCTTGCTGTAATACATGCCTT
>NZ_JRVL01000190.1:0-264 GCF_054823985.1 Acinetobacter sp. GN11
AGCGGTACGATCGATGATGCTGCTGCAACTGTAGTGGTGACCGTAGATGGTATTAACTACGCTGCGACCAACAATGGTGACGGTACCTGGACGCTTGCAGACAATACACTTCCAGTGTTGGCAGATGGTCCGCACACAGTGAGCGTGACTGCAACGGATGTGGCAGGTAACGTTTCAACACCTGCGACAGGCACAGTAACTGTTGATGCAACAGCACCAACCCTTGCGATTACAGCAGATGACCTTGCACTTGCGGCAGGCGAA
>NZ_JRVL01000191.1:0-1501 GCF_054823985.1 Acinetobacter sp. GN11
TCTTAACTAGAAAAAAGTCTTGTTAGTAAATCTTCTTTAAAGTATCGTAGTTTTAGTCATAATCCTTCGTTTTTTAAGATCTTAACTCAATTTGTTATTCTTTTTTCAAAGTTATGTTAGTGTCATTATTAAATGATACTAAAATATTAGAAATCAGTAGGATATATCATGTCTAATACAGTAAGCGGTACAGTAAAATGGTTTAACGAAACTAAAGGTTTCGGTTTCATTCAACAAGACAACGGTCCAGATGTGTTTGCTCACTTCAAAGAGATCTCTGGTTCAGGTTTCAAAACTTTGCACGAAGGTCAACGTGTAACGTTTACCGTTACTCAAGGTCAAAAAGGACCAAATGCTGTAAATATTATTCCACAATAATATTTCAGTAAGAAAAAAAAGCACTATTTAGTGCTTTTTTTTATTTTAGTCTTTAAAGAAATTCTATTTTCTTTTAAGCGTTATAAAAGCTCTCTATAAGAGGGCTTTTTGTTTTTATATCTAATCGTTTGTAAGTCCAATAAGTTTTTGTACTCACTCATCGGTTGTTTGTATAAAGCATAGATTTAATGTAGATGTGAAATATAAATTATCAGGAATAGATATGTGTTAGATTGAAAAATCTTTAGATAAGAAATTTTATATTTCACGGAATTATTAATGAACGTTCGACTGTGTTATGCCAGCCAACGAAATGAAAAAAATGAAGATTTATTGCAAGATTTACGTGATATCCTAACAGAAGCTCGAAATTTCAACGATTTGAATCAAATTTGTGGTGTGCTCTATTATGCTCATAATGCTTTCTTTCAATGTTTGGAAGGTGAACAAGAGTTAGTAGAGCGATTATTTGAAAAAATTAAAAATGATCAAAGGCACTACAATGTTAAATGGCTCTGTACATATTCCATCGAGAAGAACTCTTTTCAGCGTTGGTCAATGAAATATGTACAGCGTAATACAAATATTGAATCTTTCTTTTTAAGTATGGGAGAAACTAGTTTTAATCCCATTTGTCTTGATGAGCAAAATTTAAAAATTTTCTTAAATGAATTATTACGTGCTGAGCAAAGTAAAATTAATACAGTTAAGAAAGTCGGTATGGTTAAGCGTGGGGTGAACCCTTTTTAGCTATCACACCAATATGGATGGTCTTGAGTTTAGGAATCATTCTAGTCATCACCAGATAGACAATGATTGAACTTGCGAGCATCCATATCACTTCTAAACTTTGGCTAATCACAAACATTGCCCAGTAAAAAAAGCTAAATAAGGCGAGACACAGGCCGCTACCTTTGAAATACCTAGTAATGAATATTCCAAAAAGTGCTGAAGAGAGCAGAAGGTTAGTGGTCTCGTTCATTCCAAGGTAGTTAAAGAAAATAATCAGTAAGCATAAAGCTAACATTGATAGTAAATATACAAATATATTTTTTGCAATAAACATTTTCTATATCCTATCTGATGATTAAAAAAGATCTTTCCTCTGTTTCCAGAGGAAAGA
>NZ_JRVL01000192.1:0-8907 GCF_054823985.1 Acinetobacter sp. GN11
AAACAATAATTTAAAATATTTTTTAAGACCATTAATTTGGCATGAATCTCGCAATAAAACGGAATCTTAAATTTTTACTATCTTTTATGTTTAAAAATTATCCATTATTACGAAGTTTGGCTTTATATCGTTTCATGCCATTTCGTTTCTTATTGACGGCGACCTTATTTGTTATTGCGAATATAGGGTTAGCACTCCAACAATATTCAATTGGACATGCGATTGATACCTTAAAACATAGTGAACGAGCAACCTTATTTCATCATGTTATCACTGATCCTTTAAATCCTTGGTTTTGGTTCATTTTACTTACGAGTATTGCCAGTATTAGAGCTGTTATTCAGTATCTGGCAGGGTTAAGTGCTTTAACCATTGGTCAGCAACTACTGAGTATTTTAAGAGAAAGAATCTTTAGCCAAGTACAGTATTTAGATGTTTCATGGCACTGGAAACATGGCTTAGGAGAAGTATTATCTCGTACAACACGTGATTCAGATAAATTAAAAGAAGCATTGATCAATTTTTGGCGACAAGTGTTTGAGTCAAGCTTGGTTGTTACAGTAACCGTTGGGCTCTTGTGTTGGTATCATCCTTGGCTTGGCCTAGTTCCCTTATTATTTATTTTTTTAGGACTTTGGGTTCTATTTAAACTGACCAATCAATTGGTGGTTCTGGACCATCAAGTTGCATCTGCATATGAAAAAGTCAGCGATACCTTGGCAGAGAGCGTGAATGGAATTCGAGTGGTCAAAGCTTTTCAACTCGAAGAGAAACTCTTACAACGCTTTAACCATGCTGTAGATCTATTTATTTATCATTCTATTCAGACTATCAAGACAAGTGCGAAACGGTTACCTATTCCGCAAGTGATTATTGCGGGTTCTTACTTATGGGTCATTGCTTTTGGTGCTTATTTAATTGGTCAAAATCAGTTGCAAGTAGGGCAATTTGTTGCTGCCATTCTCATGGCAAATTTATTGGTGTTTCGTATTGAAAGTATTGGTCAGGTCTTACATATTTTTGCTGATGCGCGTTCGTCTGCAACAAGAATCTGGCAAATGCTAGATGAGAAGTCCGCAATTGAAGATCAACAATATCCTCTAACGTTGCAATGGCGTGATGAGTTAAGCATTAAATTAGAAAATGTCAGCTTTCAGGATAAAACAACAAAAAATTTTATTTTAAAGCAATGCAGTGTTGAATTTCGAGCAGGTGAAATCGTTACTGTTGTCGGTAAGACAGGCTCAGGTAAAACGACTTTGATGAATTTACTCAATCGGTTTATTGACCCAACAGAAGGGCAAGTTCTGATTGGCTCTGAGCAAATGGGATGGACGAATATTAAAGATTTAAGCCTATTTGAATTACGACATTTGGTTCAGATTATTCCCCAAGAAAATTTCTTTTTTAGTGGCACACTGGCAGATAACTTAAGAGTTGCTAAGCAAGATGCAACTGAGCAAGAGATGAAAGAGGCTTTGCATTTAGCTTCTGCATCTGAACTATTACAAAGACTTGATAATGGCCTAGACACATTGATTGGAGACAAAGGCGTTACCTTGTCTGGAGGACAAAAACAGCGGATTGCTTTGGCTCGTTCCATCTTAAAAAACTCGCCAATTTTAGCCTTAGATGACTCAACCAGTGCTTTGGATTCGACCACAGAAAAACAGGTTTTACAGCGACTATCAGCGCTTTCTGATATGGGAAATCATTTTAAGAAAACCATTATTATCAACTCTAACAAACAAACCACGATTGCTTTATCTGACCGAATTATTGTTATAGATCAAGGGCAAATTATTGCTCAAGGAACACATAATGAATTAGTACAAAGTTGTTCATTCTATCGAGAGTTGATGGGTTTTGAGTTGCCACAACAGGAGCTTGAAGCATGAATACAAGTGTTAAAAATTTCCGTCCGTTTGCAAAATCAGCCGATCTACAAATCGAAGAAAATTTGGCAAAGACCTCAATTCATAGAGGGATGTTGACGAAACTTATTCCTTTAATTTATCCCATCCGTTACTTACTGCTTGCTTTGATTGCAGTAGAAATTTTGCAAGTGATGAGCGTTTTTGTTCGGCCTTGGGTTGTGAAATATATTTTAGATTCGGGCTTCCAACAAATTGCTGGGAAAATGGTGCTACATCAGCCCGTTTTATTGATTGCGATTAGCATTTTAACGTTGAGTTGGATTTGTCGTTTTGCTTTAGCGGGGGTATCAAAATATTTGTCAGGTCGAGCAGCGTTGAAAGTGATTAATGGTTTAAGACGTACTTTGTTTCAGCATATTCAAAGTTTAAACATTGGCTATTTTGACCGTACTAAAGCTGGCAGAATTATTTCACGGGCCGATCGTGATGTCGAAACACTAGAGCCTGTTTTAATACAAGGGCCACCAGAGCTACTTTCGGCAATTTTGCGTTGTGGATTAGCTTCAGTACTTCTCTGGCATATCTATCCACCTTTCTTTTGGTGCTTATTTGCGACGCTACCCATTTTATTTGGAATGACCGCTATTTTTAAAAAGTCATCACAAAAACATTGGGGACGAGTTGCGGAGGAACGCAGTCGATTTACTGCTCATTTGGTTGAAACAGTAAATGGAGCAAAAATCATTCAGCAGTTAAATTACACCGAAACCAATCAATCTCGTTATCAAGATTTATTAAAAGACTTTAATAACTCTATTATTTATGGCAGCAAGCGAACCAGTTGGTTTGCTCCCTTTACAGGATTACTTTCAACACTAGCCACTGCCGGATTCATTGTGATTGGTAGTTATGCTTATAGTGACGGCATGATTAGTATAGGGCAGTTTGCAGAAAGTATTTTCTATGTGTTTTTATTCTTAGCGCCCTTACAGGAACTGACCGATCTATTTGAACGTTATGCCAATGGAGCGGCATGTGCGCAGCGAATATTTCTACTTTTAGACACCCAATCTACGATTCAAGAACAACCGAATGCTTTGAAGCTTGAACATTTAAATGGTCATATTCGATTTCAGTCGGTAGATTTTGCGTATACCCACAAACCTGTTTTACAAAACTTTAATTTGGACATTGAAGCTGGAAAAATAATTGCGATTGTAGGCCCAACCGGACATGGGAAAAGCACCATGGTTCAGTTGCTAACGCGATTTTATGAACCTCAGCAGGGTGGAATTTTTCTAGACCGTTATCCAATACAGAGTATTCATCTGACTAGCTTAAGACAACACGTGAGTATTGTTTTACAAGATAATGTTTTATTTAGCGGATCTATTTTAGATAACTTACGTCTAGTTCAACCTGATGCTTCAGATCAGAAACTTATCCAGGTTATTGAAGACTTAGGAGCGGATGAGATATTACAACAACTGCCGCAAGGCTATTTCACCGAAGTGGGAGCGCTTGGTAAAAATCTTAGTCATGGACAAAGGCAACTTGTTTGTTTAATTCGTGCTTATTTGGCAAACCCCAAAATATTAATTCTAGATGAAGCCACCTCTGCAATCGATATTTATACCGAGCAAAAAATACAATATGCGCTCAGACGCTTATGCCAAAATAGAACATGTATTGTCATTGCACATCGGCTGAGTACCATTCGTGAGGCCGACAAAATTGTCGTGATTGAAAATGGCCACGTCGTAGAGCAAGGTTCTCATGAGCAGTTAATACAGCAGCAGTCAGCTTACTTTCAGTTATATCAGTCGTATCTTCAAAATCAACTGGTCTAAACATCTTCGGAATTTAAAACTGTAGTTTTATAAACATTTTTTTGAATCATTGTTTAAATTTAAACAATGATTCTTTTATTTTATTTGATTAAATAATTGATAATAAATAATTTAATTGTTGGCATTGGCTTTGCTATATCGGTCTAGATCGTTAAGGAAGCTCATATGCGTACATATTTTTCTCAATTTATTATTCAGTCCTCACTTTTTGCACTGAGTGCACTTACTGCTTCAATTGCTTTGGCAAATGATCAAAAAAATTTGCCAGAGAAAGAGGATGCCATCACATTACAATCTGTGGTTGTTACAGGCTCTAGACGAGCAATTAGTAGCTCACTTGATGCACCTGCACCCGTTGATATTTTAACTGCCAAAGAGTTACAAGAGACTGGTGCGACTGATCTTGCAGCAGCGTTAACAAGGTTGTCTCCTTCGGTAACTTTACCGAGTTCTCCCGCAGGTGGGTTTGGGGCATCGGTTCCGCCAAGTATTGCACTTAGAGGATTATCTGCTGATCAAACTCTAATTTTAATTAATGGAAAACGTCGTCATACATCCGCTTATTTCACCCGCCAAGCCTATGCAGGTGGAAGAGGCGCAGCGGTAACTGACTTAAGTTTAATTCCAGTAAGTGCGATTGAACGTATAGAAATCTTGCGGGATGGTGCTGCCGCACAATATGGATCAGATGCAATCGCCGGTGTCGTTAATATTATTTTGAAATCAAGAGATCATGGCGGTGGAGTAAGCTATCAAACTGGTGGCTATACTCAAGGAGATGGTGAACAACATAAAGTTAATCTTTGGAAAGGTTTTGTGCTCCCTAATGATGGTGCTTTGACTATTGCATTAGATTTAGGCAAGCGTGAAGCTGCAAGTAACACAGCACCTGATACGCGAACTTTTTATGATGGTTCAACCAAGGCTCAATATACAGAACAAAATACACCCTATAGAACTTGGAAATTTGGCTCCCCCGAACAAAAAGATCAAATCAATGTGACTGCCAATCTAGATTTACCTTTGACAGATGACGTTGCACTTTATGGTTTTAGTAGCTATGGCCATCGTAAAACAATAGGGGAAAATTTTTATGAGCCACCAACAACCAAAACAGTACTAAATCAATCCAGCTATTTTAAAGAACGTTATCCAGATGGACGCTCACCATTGAGCTTAGTCACTGTAGATGATTTTGCAACGACCGTTGGAGTTAAAAAAGGAGAGCAAAAGTCAGGCAAATATGATCTTTATGCGACCTATGGACAAAATAAAGTCAGCACAGAACAAGGCAATGGCATTAACCCAAGTTACGGGTCAAATTCTCCTTCAAACTATGACTTGGGCGAAAATATTTTTTCACAATTAAATACAGGGCTAGATTATAGCCGTGATATTGCAATTGACTGGTTCGCAAGCCCACTCACATTGTCTACAGGGGTTTTATATCGTTGGGAGCAATATAAGCAAAATGCAGGTGATCCAATTGCCTATACCCGCGGCCCATATTTTAATCCAAGCACAACTTTGGGCGTTGGTGTTCCGGGAATATATGCCGGAATTACAGACCAAGATGAACGAAAAATTAGTCGCGATGTTTACGGTGTCTATCTAGATTTAGAAGCAGATATTATTAAAGACTTGAATGTGGGTGCCGCTGTTCGAAGTGAAAAATATTCAGACTTTGGTTCGACCACAAACGGAAAATTATTTGCTAAATATGATGTATCACCTAAATTTACGGTACGTGGTTCAGTAAATACTGGCTATAGAGCGCCGTCATTGGCACAGCAGGGCTATTCGGCTTATAGCGTACAAACAGTGCAGACCCCTTCAGGTTGGCAAGATGTTCAACAAAGAACTTTAGTTGCAGGAAGTGAGGCGGCTTTACTGATTGGCGGAACTTCTCTTAAACCAGAGAAATCGACGAATTATTCTTTAGGTTTTGTTTGGAAGCCACTTGCTAATACATCGGCAACTTTAGACCTCTATCAAATCGATATTAAAAATCGTATTTTGCTTTCAGACAATATTACTGGAAGTGTAATTACCAATGCTTTTGCCAATACACCGTATTCAAATATTGCCAATGTGGCATTCTTTAATAATTTACTAGATACACGTACTCAAGGCTTAGAGCTCGCGCTTAAGCATGATTTAAACCTTGAACAATATGGCAAGTTAAATCTGAATCTCGGTCTGGCATATAACAAAAATGAAATTACCGAAAGTAGAGATTCTATTACCGCAAAAGGTGAACGAATTCCTGTTTCAAGCATTGCAGGACGAAATACGCAAAGCCTGATTGAGTCTGCTGCACCGAAAACAAAGTTAACGCTTGGCGCACTTTGGTCAAATCAAGCATGGAGCGTGAATACCGCAATCCGTCGCTACGATAAATGGACCACTTTAAATAATACCAATACTGCACTAGACCAAACCTTTGACCCTCAGTGGATTGCAGATTTGGATATTGGCTACAAAGCGGATGCATTCGTGAAAGGCCTGAAATTCAATTTAGGGGCGATCAACTTATTTAATAGCCATCCTGATCAAGCCAAAGATTCTTCGGTCGGCAATATTGTCAAATATAGTTTTAATGCGCCTGAAGGAGCATTTGGAACGTATTTATATGGCCGCGTAAGTTACGAATTTTAAATCAAAAATGATGAGACAGTTTTTTAAGGTAAATAACAATGCAACATACTTTTTTATCAACTTTATGCAAGTTTTCTTTAATCACAACGATGTTAACTTCAAGTTGTTTGGCGACTGCTCAACAAGCTCCAGCACCTGAAGATAAATATGGAGATGGCCGAGTCTCTGACTTTTACACATGGAAATCGGCTATTCCAAATCAAGCTGGAAAATTATTAAAAACAGAAGCTATTCATAATCCTTATATTCGTTTGGCAAATGACAGTCAGGCTATTCGGATTCTCTACAGTTCTACCAGTGGTAAAGATAGCAAAACCCCTATTGTGGTTTCAGGCAGTATTCATTTACCAAAAGGAACGCCTCCTAAAGAAGGTTGGCCAGTGGTGCTATGGGCACATGGTACGGTCGGTTTGGCCGATGCTTGTGCGCCGTCTTGGAGTGGACGATCATACCGCGATGTACAATATTTAAATCGTTGGCTTAAAGAAGGATTTGCTGTTGTTGCCACAGATTACGAAGGATTAGGTGTTGCAGGACCGCATTTGTTAATTAATAACCCAATGCTGGCTTATAGTATTTTAGATAGTGGTAGAGCTGCTCTCAAAACAAAGTTACCACTTGCAAATAACTTTGTGATTGTTGGTCAATCTCAAGGAGGCGCTGGTGCTGTTGCGGCTTCTTCCTACTCAGCAACGTACGCACCTGACTTAAATATTAAAGGTTCAATTGGTACAGGCGTGATTTATCAAGATCCTGAAGCGACGCCTGAAAAAAATCAGTTAAAGTTAAATCCTTACGAAGTCAGCCCATCACTGGCTTATGGCATCTATAGTTTTTTAGTGACACAAAGTTTATATCCAGAAATTAAAACAGAGGATATTTTCACTCCTGAAGCTGCTCCTTTAGTTGAACAAGCAAGAAATGCCTGCTTAACAAGTTTTATGGGTGATATTCAAACCGCAGGACTTTCGCCAGCACAAGCATATAAACCTAATCCACCGGCAAGCTATAAAAAGCTGCAAGAGAAACAGTCAAATGATTATGGTTATTACCCTACATTAAAAATCAGTCATCCATTATTTATTGGGACAGGGGCAAATGATCGAACTCCAGATGCTCGTTCTCAAATGAAGCTGGTGGCAGATGCTTGTAAAGCAGGTACCGTGGTCGAAGGTCATTTGTATCATGGCTTAGGACATAGCGAAACTGTTAATGCTTCCTTAAAAGATTCAATTCCGTTTGCTAAAAAGGTGATTGCGGGAGAGAAAATTCAGGCTATTTGTAAACCTGACTTGCAATAAAAGATGGAATAAAGATTTTCTCACTGAAGAAAATCTTTATTTTAAAAAGCCGCTCTTCAAAAATATTGAATGAGCGGCTTTATGTTTTAAATGTTTAAGCGATTTGTTTTAATCTTTTGGCTGCCTCTTCACGTACAGCGGGGATGATATAACGACCATAGTCGACCGTATCATAAATAGGATCGTAGCCACGATTTAAAAAAGTCGTAACCCCTAAATCTACATAGTCGAGTAATGCCGCAATAATGGTGTCTGGCGTACCAACTAGGGCAGTCGTATCGCCATAAGCCCCGACAGCAGTTGCGGTTGGCATCCATAATGCGCGGTCATGTCGATCACCTTGCTGGGCTGCTGCCAATAAGCGCTGTGAACCTATGCCTTTGATTTTGTGTCCTGATAATGTGCCGTTATTTTGAAAAGTTGGATTGTTCTGAATGTCTGCAAGAATCTGTTCTGCTCGTTGCCAAGCAAGTTCTTCGGTTGCACCAATAATAAGACGTACAGATAAGCTAACAGGAGGCTGTGGTTTATTGGCTTTTTCTGCTGCGAGCTTCAATTTAGTAATTTGTTCTTTTACTCCAGCCAGTGGCTCACCCCACAATGAATAGAGATCTGCATGGCGGACTGCAATATCATAAGCAATGTCTGATGAGCCACCGAATGAAATCGGGATTGTACCGTTGACTGGCTTTAACGGGCAAAAAGCATTATCTAACTTAAAGTATTTACCTTCATAGCTAATGGGCTGATCACTTTTCCAGAGTTTCTGGATGATATCTAGATATTCACCCGTCCGTTCATAACGTTTAATTTTATCAACAATATAATCGCCCTCTTGAGGCTCGGCAGTAATTCCAGTAATTGCATGTAACTGGATTCTTCCACCACCCGTAGTATGGTCAAGCGTAGCAAAAGAACGTGCAGCTAGATTTGGAGTGAGCAGTGCAGGACGATGGGCAATCATAAAGCCGAGATGTTCAGTATGCTGTGCGAGATAAGCTGCAATTTGTGTACTATCTGGGCTGCTTGGTCCACTAGCAATTAAAACTTTATCAAAACCAGCATATTCATGTGCCCGTGCATGGTAACGTAGATATTCGAGGTCAATTTTATGGCCAATTCGCGTTCCTTTGGTTTCAGACCATTGGTTAGGAAAAACCATACCTACAAATTCGATGCTCATTATTAAACCTATTTTGTGGATTTTAAATGAATGAGCAA
>NZ_JRVL01000193.1:0-876 GCF_054823985.1 Acinetobacter sp. GN11
AAAATCATTCCAATAGTTACTAGACTGCTTGATGAATTAATCAACCACCCCTATCACTTCCAACTAGAATTAATAGATTTATGTACTCACTTAAATAATATTGAAGATAAGTATCGTTTACAAATTATTAACACATTAGATTCTGCTCTCAATAAAGTTAATTTCATACTAAATAGTTGCATTATTGAAGCATTAAATTCCTTAGGAGCTTTAGAGCAAGATAAAGATAACTATTTGCATATGATACATAGTGAGATTAACTCTATACTTCGGAGTAATGACACCCTATCAGATGAATTAGCATGGGGGATTTACTCCAATCAATATGATCATCCTTTTAGTGAATCATATTGGGAAGAAGTTCATAATTTAGATATAACTAGCCTGAAGACTCTATTGATAAAAGCTTGTAGAGGCGCAAATAAATTTAATTCTTTTTTTATAGGAAATTTAATAGAAGACTTATCAGAAATTAATGATCAATCTGTTGTTTCAGTCTTAATACCCTATACATCACTTCCTCCTAAAGATCACTGTATGCCCCAAGGCGCAATTGAAGCTTTTGTAAATGCGCATGAAGCTCTTGGCAAATTTGCAGTAGAACTTCCCCAACAAAGAGGTGTTATACAAACCGAAGCTGATATAGCATTACTTGCATGTGCAGAATTATTGTATTGGATACAAAGAAAAATTAGTAATCCACAAAACTCATCATATACTTTAAATGCTAGAAATATACTTTTAAAGTATGCTAAAAGTACAAGTGCAGCAGCTCTATACACTATAACTAATCTAAATTTCTCTTCTGAAGAAGTATCTAGAAAGTTATTTTGTGAATATCCTGATTTTATTCTAGAAATATGTAGGCAAGCACTT
>NZ_JRVL01000194.1:0-160 GCF_054823985.1 Acinetobacter sp. GN11
GCCAGTCACTGCTTCACTGAAGGTGAAGGTTACTGTGGTGCTTTCACCTAAAGATAGATTTAGGTCGCTCGCACTAATCGCAAGTGTCGGTGCGACAATATCTGCCACTAAACCAGCCAATGCCGCGCCAGTACCCAAGTTACCTGCAAGGTCAGTATAG
>NZ_JRVL01000194.1:260-3701 GCF_054823985.1 Acinetobacter sp. GN11
GTTAATTTGGTATAAACGTAATAAAGCTAAAGCAGCTTCTCCATCATAATAAATAATCCTGAATTTTTCTTTTAAATCATAATCTGGATAATTTAATACATGAGTCGTTGATCCATTTGAATCTACTAGCTTTAAAATACCATTTGCGAGTTTCTCTGCATATTTTTGATAATCAGTTTTTTGAGTAATTTCTTGATATTTTGTTAGCATTAAAATAGCTGCCGCATTGGCACCCAGTTTAATTTCCAACTCCCCTTCTTTACCATCAATCATAAAGGCAGTTTCTGAGTCTTTTTCTTTATAAAAGTTGGTCAGTGCGTAGTGAATCGCGGCATGAATTTTAGACCAATATTCAGGCTTATTTTGCACCTCAAATGTTTCTAGTAAGGCATACGCCGAGGTACAGTGGCGTACCGTATTGTAGTTACGAATGTCCCGATCATAGGCAGAGAAATAACCATAAATAAATTTGCCATTTTCTTGAATCTGGTCATGCAGAAATTCCGAATTTTGTTCTATTAACTGCTGAAAATGCTGTTTTTTATTGCTTGAAATTCCTCTAATTCCATTTACATCATAGCCATTCGCTAAGTTAATAAATTCCTCATTTTCATAAAATGCTGCGTAGGTATCAAAAGTCCAAATGTCTTGCAGCTCTTGTAATTTAATCTGTGGTTTTAGAGTGTTATATTTTTGCTTAATGGCATAATTCAGGTTTGTTTCATCAAAAAAGTTTGGCTTGTCGTAGCTCAAACCTCGAATAATTGCTTTTCCATAAATCTCTTGCTCAAGAAAAGCCACTGAACAATGTTCATCAAATCCAATCCCTTTACGGTAGTGGTTGTTGTGAAATTGATGGTGAACCTGCCGCTCTAATTCCTTCCAAGCTTGTTTCGTTAAGTTATATGCCACATCAATTTTTATATAATCAGCCAGTTGTTCTTGTGCAAATTGGTCATTAATAAAATCTAATAATTGTTTTTTAGCCTGCTCTAAATTTGTTTTCTCACTATGCCAAACGCTACATCTTTGGTCTTTAGGGCCATAAGATAAAAATAAAATAATATCCTGTTTAAGCCTCGGAACGTGCTGAACAACTTGTTCTAACCAAAGGTTAAGTTGTCTTTGGAAATATAAAAATGCCGTCACTCGAATTTAGTCCCTATTCGTTAATTGTTATTCTATAAAATTTTCAATACATCATAGCACGGACAAGCTAAAAGCTAGATTAACGTATTGTTTAAACATAAAAAAAGAGCCCTAAGGCTCTTTTTTTATTTGGTTAATTATCTATTAATAGATAATTTGACCATTCGCAAGTAACTCTGCCTCACTAGTAACAACACCTTGTAAAACCAACAGATTCGTAAAGTTATTTGTAGGTAAAATCACCCCAGTTAACCCATCACGGTCAATCTGAATTGTTGTATTACCACCACTTACAGTGACATTTAGATATTGTCCAATAGTAGCGTCTGTTTGGGCTCCATCGAGTAATCCTCTGATATCAATCAGATCAGCTTGCTGATCTGTAGCAACATTACCCACATGGAAGTTAGTCCAAGTATCTACGCCATTACCACCTGTATTACCACCATTACCTATAGCAACGTTACTTAATACATGATAAATGAGAGTATCTGAACCAGCCCCAATCGTGCCAGTATCCGTATTGAACGTATCATTCGCTGCTGTACTAATTACATGAGTATTGTAATCAGAAGTAGTCAGGTTAACCGTCAATGATGATAAAGACTCGGCGCCATTCGCTGCCACTAACTTATAGTTAATAGTATCGGTTGGGTTCGCTAACGTTAATGATGAAGTATTGGCACGGTAATCATAGTCACCATTCGAATTGATCACAAATGTACCATTCGCAGTAGTGATAGATTGTCCAGTAGCCTCAACATACACACCAGGACTTGTTTCAACATAGAGTTTGACACCATCAGTAGTAAAGGTACCACTGTCTGCAACCCCACCTATTGTGTCACCGTCTACAATGTTTCCATGAATCCAATCAGATGAGTAATTGTTCAAGTGCGTTGTAGTAGTCGTTACTTGGGTATCCAACGTGGTTACACCAAGTGTTATCGCGGTCAACGTATATTGAACACGGTATGTACCTGCTTCCAAGTGTAGAACGGAATCTTGGAAAGCTACTGTTCCGAGACTAATACCACCTACACTTGCAAGCGCTGTCGCCGAACCAGTATAAGTAGTATCAACCCACACTCCACCAACAAATTGCTGAACCACATAGCTCACTGTTGGTAATGCACTTAACAATGGTTGGTTAGCATAAGTTGCTGCTACCTGTACATCTACCAGAGTTCCTGCTCCAACCACAAAGCTATTAGAAAGCACAGAAGTCGAACCAATTAAGTTGATTGATATGTTCGGACTCGCAACATCAACCGGTGTATCAGTTGAGTTACTAAAATCAACCGTTGCAACAGCTTGGTCTGCATTGGCAACGATTTGAGTCGTACCATCCGTTCCAGGACTAGCAGTATTCCAAGTAATGCTGACATCAGGTGATCCAATCTGTATGTGCAATACCGCTGTACTCGTTCCACCTGATACAGGATCAGTAATGGTGTAAGTGAAGCTATCTACTTTACCAATGTTTGCAGCATTAGCAGTTGGTGTGTAGCTATATGAACCATTTGCAGAGATAGTCAGTGTTCCGTAAGCTCCAATTACTGCTGTTGAAGAGCCAATAGATGTTGGTATTGCACCTACTTGCTCACCCACAACAGTAGACACTACTGTTGTTCCAGTAATTGTATCTGGCACATATGAAGGACCATAAATAGTCGAATCATCATCTGTGAGCACATTTCCACTCACTGTAGCTGCACTATATGTAGGTACTACTGTGTGATTATAATCATCGCGAACCACACTCATGGTGCCTAACAATCCTACACCAACACCGGTATAGACCATAAACGCTCTATAAGAACCACTTGCTAAGTCTGTGATAGTCGCACCGAATCCATTACCACCTAGTATTCCGATGTTAATTAATCCAGTACTAGCATCACCTGCAACATTCTGCCACGAACCATCTGGTGCTTGTTTCTGTAAGACTACTTTATAGTCGTTAAGTAAAGACAGACTTAGTAAAGCTCCATAGCTGATCGTTACATCAGAAGTATGCCCAGTCGTAATATTGAAACTTACGCTCGGGGTACCTAGAAGCGATACGTTGAGGTTCTCAGTTATACCTATTAAAGCTAGATAAGTTGCAGAACCAGCATTAATACCCGTTGTAGTTAATGGAACAATATCAATTGCCACACTATCTACATTGTCATGTGCAGTGATTGTTGGCACAAGAACAAGACCAGCTAGATTCGCACCTGTACCCAAGTTACCTGCAAGGTCAGTATAGGTATTATTCGCAACACTGATGCTCGGTGCTGTTGCACT
>NZ_JRVL01000022.1:0-8388 GCF_054823985.1 Acinetobacter sp. GN11
TCTTATTGTCCGTAGGGATTAGCTATGTTTTTATCTTAGATACAAGATTTGATCACCGATTGAGTTGATTGGGGAACAGGGAATCTTTGTCATTTAAAAGGATTAAAGAATATCATTTGGGAACGAAATGGTGTTCTTGGTTCAACTTGCAAATAGCGTTGTTAAGCTCAAATGGATGAGGAACGCATTAATATGTCTTTACTGAAATCTTCTTTTTTATCAGATCGCCAATGGGCCATTGTTGCCTCAATCTTTATGATGGCGACCTCTGCAATGGGGCCCGGATTTTTAACTCAAACTGCTGTGTTTACAGTCAAGTTAGGCGCTGCATTTGGCTTCGCAATTTTAGTTTCTATTCTGATTGATTATGTGGTTCAACAAAATATTTGGCGAGTGGTGACACTTACCCAAATGCGTGCCTCGGATATTGCCAATAAAGCAATTCCCGGCAGTGGTTACTTGCTGGCGTTTCTGGTTATTCTAGGTGGTTTTTTCTTTAGTATTGGTAACATTGCAGGTGCTGCCTTAGGTCTCAATGCACTTTTTGGCCTAGACACAAAGTGGGGCGGTATTTTAAGTGGTGCGTTAGCCATTTTGATTTTTGCATCAAGAAAAGCAACGCTTGCCATGGATAAAAGCATGATCGTGTTGGGATTGCTTAAAATTATCCTGATTATTATTGTTGCCGTGATTGTGATGCCACCTGTTGGTCAAGCTGTACATCAAACTTTTGCTCCAGACCAGATCGACTTTGCCATTATTACCACCATTGTCGGCGGTACAGTCGGTGGCTATATTTGCTATGCAGGTGCACACCGTTTACTCGATAAAGGTGCGGTTGGCCCTGAAAATATTGATGAAGTTGCAAAAGCTGCGACCAAGGGCATTATTGTTGTCGGCATCATGCGCTATGTATTGTTTTTAGCGTTTTTAGGTGTGGTGGTGAGCGGTGCAAATATTGATTTAGCCAGCCATGATGCCAACCCAGCAGCTCAAGCATTTCAATATGCAGCGGGTACATTTGGTTTTAAATTATTTGGTTTAATTTTCTGGGCAGCCGGCATTAGTAGCACCATTGGTGCAGCATATACTTCAGTGTCGTTCTTTAACGTGTTTAAAAAGAACTTAACCCCAAAACAAAACAACTATACGACCATTACCTTCATTGCATTGGCTTTATTGCTCTATGTGTTATTGGGTGCAACTCCAGCAGGTCTACTCATTTTTGTGGGTGGTTTTAACGGTTTGGTGTTGCCAATTGGTCTTACAATTTTTGTGTATGTTGCTGCGTGCCGTAAAGATTTAATGGGTAATTATAACTATCCAAAATGGTTACTTATTTTGGGTGGATTAACATGTCTGTTGACGTGGTGGATGGGCTATATGTCGTTTACGACAGTGTTTAACTATTTGACCAAGCTTTAAGCCAGACTTTGTTAAGTAATAAAGGAATAATGCCATGTTTGTAGATTTAAATAGTGATTTGGGTGAAAGCTTTGGCTCATGGAAAATGGGTAATGATGACCAGATTTTACCTGTCGTGACCAGTGCCAATATTGCGTGTGGCTTTCATGCTGGCGACCCGCTCGGCATTTTAAAAACGGTTCGTAAAGCAGTTGAGCTTGGTGTGACTGTTGGTGCTCATGTGTCCTATCCAGACCTTGTAGGCTTTGGCCGCCGTAATATGGATTTGTCGCGTGACGAGCTTATTGCCGATGTGCTTTATCAAATTTCTGCACTCGATGGCTTGGCTAAAGTGGCAGGCTCAAAAGTGCAATACGTTAAACCACATGGCGCGCTCTACAACACCATTGCACATGACCAAGCTCAAGCAGCAGCCGTGATTGATGCAATTAAAATGTATAACCCTGAATTGGTTTTAGTGGCTTTGGCTGGATCAAACTTGGTAGAACAAGCACGAGCGGCTGGTTTAAAAGTCGTGTCTGAAGCATTTGCTGACCGTGCGTATAACAGCGATGGTTCACTGGTATCTCGCCGTTTAGAAGGAGCGGTTTTACACGACTCGGCATTTGTTGCCAGGCGTGTGGTTTCAATGCTTAAAAATGGCGGAGTTGAGTCAATTGACGGTGTATTTACCCCAATTCAAGCCGACACGATTTGCTTACATGGTGACACCGATGGTGCCTTAGAGATGTCGGCAGCCATTAAAGCCGAGCTTGTAAAAAACAATATTGAAATCCGCCCGTTTGTAAACAAAGCATAAGGATGAGCACAATGTATAAGGATATTAAAGTTGACCCAGCTCAGCTTGAAGCCGCGTTAGATGCGCGTTTAAAAATCCGTGCAGGTTTTGATAAACCAACAGCGGGCATGGCGGCTGGCATGACACAGGTCAACATGATTTCGGTGCCAAAAGAGTGGGCATATGACTTTTTACTCTATGCGCATCGTAATCCGCAAAGCTGCCCAGTGCTTGATGTGCTTGAAGAAGGCATCTATGCAACCAAGCTTGCCGCAGACTCAGACATCCGCACCGATTTCCCGCGTTATCGCGTTTGGAAAGATGGCGAAATGGTTGATGAAGTGACCGATGCAAGCGAGATTTATAATGCCCATCCAGATTTAGTCACGTTCTTAATTGGTTGCAGTTTTTCATTTGAAACAGCTTTGCAAGAAGCGGGTATTGAAGTTCGCCATATTCATGATGACACCAATGTGCCGATGTATCTGAGCAATATTCAGTGCCAGCCAGCAGGGCGTATTTCTGGAAATATGGTGGTTTCAATGCGACCGATTCCATCTCATCAAATTAGTGAAGCGGTAAAAATTACCGCGCGTATGCCAAGTGTACATGGTGCACCTGTACATATTGGGCATCCTAAAAGCTTAGGAATTCAGGATGTAAATAAGCCTGACTTTGGTGATGCCTCTCGTATTGAAGCAGGTGAAATTCCAGTATTTTGGGCTTGTGGGGTAACACCGCAAGCGGCAGTCATGAACTCGAAAATTCCTTTTGCTATTAGTCATGCACCGGGTCATATGTTTATTACTGATATTCCTGACCGTGCTTGGATTGGCTAACTGGACTAAAGAAGAATTAAAAAGGATAAGCAAATGCGTTTTTTATCGGTAAACGCCGATTGTTTTCTGATTGAGCTTGCGAGCCTAGAAGAAACTTTGGCGTTGTACAATAAATTGCAAAATACGCAATTGAATGGAATTAAAGACTTAGTCCCTGCTGCAAAAACAATTTTGGTTTTTTTCAACGAGATCGAAACCAACTTTAAAACGCTGGTTGCTTCAATTCAGAGCCTCAAAGTTGATTCTGGGTTTGAGCGTAGCAGCCAAGAAGTGATTGTGCCGATTCGTTACGACGGTGAAGACCTTGCGCAAGTTGCCGAGCTACAAGGGCTGTCTGTAGCTGATGTGATTAGAAAACATCACGAAAGTGTGTGGAATGTGGCTTTTATTGGTTTTGCGCCGGGCTTTGCTTATATGAGCAGTCCCGATAAGCCTTTTACCGATATTCCGCGCTTAACAGTTCCGCGTAAAAAAATATCGTCAGGTTCTTTGGGCTTGGCTGGAAAATACTCTGGTATTTATCCAAAAGACAGTCCGGGTGGTTGGCAGCTGATTGGTACAACATCAGAAAAAATGTGGGATTTAGAACGTAAAAATCCTGCATTGCTGTTACCGGGCATGACCGTACATTTTGAAGATGTCACGCATAGTCCGACAACCGTAAATGTATCGCAGCAAATTACTCGTACGGTTGAGCCTAAACAATCTACGCCACTGTTCAAGATCACTGTGCCAAGTTTACAGATGCTTATTCAAGACGAAGGGCGCTTAAACCAGACCAATATTGGGGTTGGCGTGGCTGGTGCAATGGATTTATCTGCCATGCACAGTGCTAACCGTATTTTGGGTAACCCAACCGACACATCTGTCATTGAAGTTTTAAATGGCGGCTTAAAAGCCAAAATGCAGCATGCTGGCGTTATTGCGGTGGCTGGAGCTATCTCAAACATTCGTGTGAAATTTGCTGATGGCCAAACCGCAGACTTTGCAAGCTATCAGCCGATTGATCTGGATGAAGGCGATGAGTTTCAAATTCAGCCACCAACAGCAGGCTTAAGAAACTATCTAGCCGTTCGTGGTGGTATAGATGTTGAACCAGTGCTCAATAGTGCTTCGTTTGATAGCTTGGCAATATTAGGGCCTGAGCCTTTAAAGCTCGGAGATACCATTTATCAAGGACAGGTGAAGGCGACCAACATTAGCGTAAATGAAGTGGGCAAAAGCGATTTGCCGCAAGCTGGCGAAGTGGTTGAGTTAGATATTGTGATGGGGCCACGTACAGACTGGTTTGAACAAGACAGTATTGAACTGCTCTGTCAGCAAGAGTGGCTTGTGACCAATGAAAGCAACCGAGTCGGGCTAAGACTTTCAGGTGAGCAGCCTTTAACTCGCAAAATTACCCATGAGTTGGAAAGTGAAGGTACATGCATTGGTGCTTTGCAGATTCCACCGAGTGGTCAGCCTGTTTTGTTTATGAATGATCACCCTTTAACGGGCGGATATCCGGTCATTGGCTCTGTTGCTAAACACCATTGGGATTTGGTGGCGCAGATACCAGCAGGTTGCCATATCAAATTTAAAAAAATTGCCGAATTTACAGATTTTGAGAATGAATGATGAATACAGAAAAATTATTGATTGCTAACCGTGGTGAAATTGCCGTTCGTATTATTCATGCTTGCCGTGATATGGGAATTTCATCGGTCGCGTTATATGCAGATGACGATATTGGCAGCATGCATGTCGAACTTGCAGATGAAGCATGGGGCTTGGCTGGTGCTACCGCAAGCGAAACCTATTTAAATATTCCTGCCATTATTGAAGTTGCAAAGAAATCGAAAGCGACCATGGTGCATCCGGGTTATGGCTTTTTATCTGAACGTGCCGAATTTGCTCAAGCCGTGATTGATGCAGGCTTAAAATGGGTAGGGCCATCACCAAGTGCCATTGAAAAACTGGGCGATAAAATCGAAGCACGTAAAATTGCTGCTTCAGTCGGTGCGCCGTTGGTTCAAGGCACGCAAGACCCACTTAATAATGCAGATGAAGCTTTAGAATTTGCCAAACAATTTGGTTTACCTATTGCCATTAAAGCTGCATTTGGTGGCGGTGGCCGCGGCTTAAAAGTTGCATGGAAACTCGAAGAAGTTCAAGAGCTTTATGAGTCGGCAGTACGTGAAGCAAAAGCTGCCTTTGGTCGTGGTGAATGTTTTGTCGAGCAATATCTCGATAAACCGCGCCATGTAGAAGCACAAGTGATTGCCGACCAACATGGCAATATTGTGGTATTGGGTACACGTGATTGCTCGTTACAACGCCGTAACCAAAAGTTAGTCGAAGAAGCCCCAGCGCCATTTATTAGCGACGAGATTTATCAGCAAATTTTAACCTCGGCAAAAGATATTTGTCAGGCTGCAAACTATGTAGGTGCGGGTACAGTTGAATATTTACTGAGTCGTGACGGCAAGCTTTCATTTTTAGAAGTAAACACCCGTTTGCAAGTCGAACACCCAGTGACTGAAGAAACTTCAAAAGTTGATTTGGTGGTTGAGCAAATTCGTGTGGCACAAGGCCATGAGCTTTCTATTAAAGAAACACCAAAAGCACAAGGCCATGCAATTGAGTTTCGTATTAATGCCGAAGATCCAGCACGTGGTTTTATTCCGGCGTTTGGTGTGTTGAGTTTGTTTGAAGCGCCGTTTGGTCATGGTGTACGAGTCGACACAGGTGTTCGCACTGGCTCATTAGTGTCTAGTCATTTTGATTCACTCATGGCAAAACTGATTGTGACTGGACCAACTCGTGAAATTGCAATTGCTCGAGCTAAACGTGCTTTGAAGCAATTTAAAATTGAAGGTGTGGCATCAGTTTTAGACTTCCACCGTGCAGTACTCAATGAACCTGACTTTACAAATGAGTTTCATGTACATACACGCTGGATCGAAAATGACTTTAAACAAGAGTTGAAACCGACTAAACGTAGCATTCCAAACCATCAACAACCGATGTTGCTGAGCTATATTGAAATTGATGGCAAGTTACACCGTCTAGGTTTACCTGCGGGTATGTTTGCACAAGGTCCTGCAACAACAGCAGTTCACGCACAATCTAGCGAGCCAGAAGTAAGTGCTGAGCATTTACTTGCCCCAATTAATGGGGTGATTAGCGCTTGGAAAGTCGAAAATGGTGAGCAAGTCACCGAAGGCCAAGTGGTTGCCATTATGGAAGCTATGAAAATGGAAGTTCAGGTGCTTGCACACCGCAGTGGTGTTATTCAGATTGAGGCAGAGAAGGGCGCGACCTGCCATGCGGAAACCATTATTGGTAGCATTAATTAAGTTTTGAATAGATAATTTGGCCTGATTTTATTTTTAGTCTGATCGGGTCAAATCAAATGCTTATTTATTAACTCAGTCAGCTATTTTCACGGTACTCGTTAACCATTTTCAACTTGAAAGCCAGAAAGGGTTATGAGATATTTCGCCCTGTTTGGTGATATCAAAATTAATCACTGTATTGAAAGCTCGCCTATGCGAGCTTTAATTTTTAGCCCAGTTTAAGCATTTCTCACTTAATGAGCTGGCTGCATAAAAAAAATTGAGAATTTATCATCCATTTTAAAGGCTAATTGAAGAACGCGAATGAAAATTCTACCTTCATCTGAATATGATCAAATTCTAAAATACAGTGTCTATTGGCTCGCCATATCAATTGTGATTGGAGTCGTCGCAGGGTTGGCCTCGACTTTAATTTTTGTCGCTTTTGATATTTCAAATAAAGTTCGAAGTCTGCATCACTGGCTGATCTATTTCTTACCTTTTGTTGGGTTTGGTATTGGTTATCTCATTAAAAAATATGGTTCACCCATTGAACGGGGAACGCATTTACTGATTGATGAAATTCACCAGCCTAAATCGTTCATTCCAAAACGAATGAGCCCCATCATTTTTATTACCTCAATTTTAACGCAGTTGTTTGGTGGTTCGGCGGGGCGTGAAGCACCAGCGGTTCAGCTTTCAGGTGCCTTAATTGATCATTTAAGTCATATATTAAAAATCTCGGAAGACAACCGAAAAATTTGTTTAATCGCGAGTATTGGTGCGGGCTTCGCTGGGGTGTTTGGCTTGCCTCTGGCCGGTGCAATCTATGGTTTGGAAATTACTGCTTTAGGTAATTTAAGATACTCAGCCATTTTCCCATGTTTTGTGTCAGCTCTTGTTGCATCAACTATTCCTGAATTATTCGATATTGTTCATCCGCATATTTTTTATGTCATTAGTGAGTTTCCAGCGATTCATTTTGGCACACTCATGAGCTTGATTGCGGCAGGATTAGTCTTTGGTTTAGCTGCACGTTTCTTTATTGCTGCCATTCATTTAGCGAGTGACGTCTTTTACAAATACATTCGCTATTCGCCATTACGAACAATGGTAGGTGGTATTGTGATTATGCTACTTACGTTGTTTACCGCGCATCAGCAGTACAACGGTTTGGGTACAGATAAAATCATTTCATCGTTTTATGTACCGATTGAGTTTTACGACTTTTTTAACAAGACCGTTTTTACTGCCATCACTCTAGGTTCAGGCTTTAAAGGTGGTGAAATTACGCCACTGTTTTATGTGGGGGCGACATTAGGTAATGCTTTAGGTGCGGTTTTAAACCTACCACTTTCATTACTTGCGGGCTTAGGTTTGGTGAGTCTGTTTTCTGGGGCGAGTAAGGCACCATTAACGTCTATTATTTTAGCTGTTGAGCTATTTGGAATGAATGTTGCCACTTATGCCATTATTACTTGTTTATTGGCAGCGCTATTTTCTGGAAATTGTGGGTTGTATCGCCGTAAGAAGTTGATGGATTAGTGGAAAGTTTATTAGGAGCATTACTTGATTCTTGCTTAGTTAGTTCTAGTTAAAATTAATTTGAAGATTAAAGCTGAGAATAATCTCAAAAAACTTAAAGTACTTTTAATGTTAAGTAGAAAAAATAAGGTTAAGTGCGTTGAGTTATATACAAGATATATTACTTAAATAGTCTTAATAGTAACAAATAACTGCTCAATATATTACACTGGGGTAGATTTTTAGGTGGAGCTTATTTGTGCAGTCACTATTACTTGCATTGGGATATTTTTTTGTTTGGTGTATTTATATTCTAGCTTTGTTATTGCCTTACTATGTTGCTTATTCAATCATAGAACCTCATAGTTTTATGGGGACAGTGGGAGTTTTTGTTTTAGGCTCAGTTATTGCACCTTTAATTGTTATGGCAGCTATAACAGTTCTAGGAACAATTGGTCTAAGTTTTGATGCGTTAAAGAATAAATTTTCAAAATCGAATTCCTAT
>NZ_JRVL01000195.1:0-553 GCF_054823985.1 Acinetobacter sp. GN11
TTTTATCGACCCCAACGGTATGAAACCCGTGATGGTGAAATAAATAAATCGACGTATTAATAACTTGTATAGCACGTGTAGGGAGAACTAACTTTGGCATCGTTTTACCGTTATAAATTCTTGTTGTTTCTAAATGAGATACTTTTTTGGGAGAAAAAAAGGCATAGCAAAGCCTATAAAGACTGTGCTTGGCACATCTCGAGTTTGTTATTGCTAAGTTTTAAATAAAAAAGACTTAAAGCCTGAAAACCTTAGGGCATTCAAGCTGCTTTAAATTTTTAAGCTGTGTCGTTATAGCTTTTGGCATTGAGAGCCAAGAAATAATGGATGTGCAAAGCCAACTCCTTTTTATTGGGAGTTCTGCCAAAACATTAAAATTATGGTGGCAGAACGAAGGGGGTTCGCGGACTGGCCTTAAGACTCCAGCACACCCAAGGGTGTCCCCCTCCGTTCCACCATAGAGGGGGCACGAGGGTGTACACACTAAAAGTATAAAACCTTTAATGCTCCTAAGGGACGGTCCGCGACGACCGACTGGCAATGTAGGCCAGCA
>NZ_JRVL01000023.1:0-54075 GCF_054823985.1 Acinetobacter sp. GN11
TCTGTTAATTTATCTACGCAGACCATAACAGCTTCGCCAGTAGCCACGATTTGTTGTTGTGTCTCGCTCCATAATATATAAGCCATACGGAATGCACTATTACGGAGCTCTTCCACGCGAACACCGACTTTCAATACATCTGGATAAAAAACTGGCTTTAAATATTTACACTGACTTGAGGCTACAACGGTATATAATTGTGGGGTTAATATATTTATAGCTTCCATATATAAAATACGTGAGCTTTCAATATATCGATAATATTGTACATTATTGACATGACCGAAAGCATCCATATCTCCCCACGCTACTTTCTGTTCATATATTATCGGGTAGACAGACAGTTCTTTCATTTTTGCCTCATATTTTAAATTTTAAAAAATTCGCATCATTTTCAAAGATTAGGTTTAACTGTTTGATTAACATTTCATCGTCATTAAGCGTAGACTTAATACGCAAATAGCTCATTAAAATATTATCTGGATATAATGATAATAATTTTTCAGCCTCTGCTTGACGTCCAGTTGCCATATAGACATGCCATTTTGCAAAGGTTAAAACTGGCAAATTCATATATTGATTTTCAAACTCGATAATTTTTTCTTCGACATCGGCATAGTCTGGAACTTGTTTAAGCAATTGTTGCTGGAACCACAGGTAAAACACTTCAGGATCGAACTGCTCTTTTAATAGGTGTAGTGTTAACGCCGCATGCTGCATGCTCATATCAGGCATACGCGCCAATAGTTTGAGCCATAACAACTTACTGCTATAAGGTCGAGTTTGAATCTCAGACTCTAAATCCAGATAACGTTGTTGCAAGGCATGCTGGTCATCAATTGAAGCCTCATCAAACTGCTGAAGAAGTTGCTGTAGCCATAAATCACGGTGCTCAGCATCTAGCAAACCATACTTCATTGAACGCAAATATATCCATGGGTGTTGCAGCGCCAATTGCCCCCATAATGCAGTTAATCGTTGCTGGTAGGCAGTTTCAATTTCTTCAAGCCAAGGCGACAACTGATGTTGGTATAAAAACTCAAGATGAGTTAATGCGCGATCTGCTTCGTTTTGGGCTAAAAAGATTTCGATTCGTTCTAACTCTGCCAATTCAAATGCCATAGGCGGTGACTGATCTAAAGCAGCTAATGCTCTTGGATAGTCTCCATTTAAAACCAGAAACTTGGCATCAATGATATTTTTTAAAAGCGCTGACTGAGTAAAAACACGTTCAATAAATATACGTTGGTCTTCGGCAGCCTCCAATAACCAGACAATACCTAATTGTTCATAGGGATGAAGGTTTTTAAACTGGAAGATGTTTTCACTTTTCCTCTGCTCACGCGAGGAATAACGTTTAACCCAAAGCCACACCAGTTGAGCAATAAAACTCACTACCACAAAAGCTAGGGTTAAACCCCAGACATTTGTTTGCAACTGCAGTTGTCGCCAGTAGATATAGACATACCCCATTCCATAGCCATAACTAAATAAAGCTAAAGCGGCAAAGAGTATTAAGCTAATTACGAAATAAACCGACAGGAGGTGTTTCATATCTCCTCCTTATGAGCCAATTAGACCAAGTGTAGATAATTTAGGAACAGGCACTAACGATAAATGTGCCACTTTAGCAATACGTTTTTTTAACTGCTGACTCGTTGCATCAGGCATTTCATCTAGCTTTTGCATCACAGATTGCAACTCGTTTTGGTACTCAGTCATTTTGCCTTGATTGAGTGCCTGCTCCGCAATTAATAATCTTAATTGCACTTCTTTGAGCACTACACTTCGATTCATTAAATTAATAGATGGCGTTTCTACTTTTTCTATACGGAACCATCTTTTCCACCAAGATACAGACTCAGATTGATCCATCTCAAGTCTAGGCTGAGCTAAGGCTTGCTGAATATTTTTATCAATCGTCTGCAATAAATCATCAATCAATTGATGGCGTTGATTTTGGGCCAAACTGAATTGTTGAACCGCTTGCTTATCCTGCTCAAGCGATTGGTTCAAGCTATGTTGCAATGCAGGTGCAATTTCATAGTGCGTAAGGGATTGCTGTAACTGACTTAATTGATCAACTGCATAAATCAATTGCTGCTGATCAATTGCAAATTGAATTAAATCTAACTTTTGTTTAATTAAAACTGTAGGAGCAATACCTGCTGGTGGAGCATCTGGATGAGTCGCCGAACTTAGTTTATCGCCCGTATTTACAGGTTGATTCTGTAGTTGTCGCTGTAGAGCAACCAATTGATCATTTAGATTGGCATAGTGCTGTTCTGATTGAAGCAGACTTTGCTTAAGCTCGGGAACAGTACGAGAAATTTGCCACATATCGTAACTGAGCTTAGCCAACCAAGCCACGCCCAGTAAAATGATGATAGAAACAAGTTTTCTCATATGAATCCTTATAATGCCTGAATGTGATGAATCATCCCCGAAGGCGATAAATTTTCAAGTTGAATAATGTGAAAATGAGCCTGCTGCTGTTCGCGATATTCTTTAACAATTTGAAAAAGACGTGGTCCTAAAACCAAATATACACAATCAGGTTGTACATTATTTTTTGAACAAAGCTCTAACCAATATTTCCAGCTGGCCTCACTGGTAATTAAGACCAGCCATTTGTTTAAATTATAATTTGAATTCTGTGTCAGATGTTTGAATGTAGAATAGGAGGCTTCTGGACACTGCCGATGATATAAAACGAAATTTAAAATCTGAATGCCTTGCTGCTGCAAGGTCTCCATCATAAATTGACGTCCACCCTCTCCTCGCCAGAAAGCGATGCTACCAGCCTGCTTCATATTATGAAGAATCGGTAGATTTAACATCCCCTCAGAGGTTTCAACATCTGGAATATGTGCTTCTATTCCATATTCATTTAGACAATTGGCCGTTGACTGTCCAACGGCAATCCACTGAATATGATTCAAGTCAGCTAATTTTAAGCCGCTTTGTATTAAGTACTGCATCCCCACATCAACAGCGGTTGGACTAACGACAACAATAGCTTGTGCATTAACTAATTGCTGGTAAAGCTGAAGTAAGTGTTCGGAAAAGGGTTTAGCAACGAGTTCTAAAAGAGGTAAAGACTCAACCTGAAAACCTTCATTTTGCAAAGCATCTGTCAATTCAGCTGCACGAGAATCAGGTCGAGCATTAATAAACAACATGGTTTAGTAGAGAGCCTTTAATAGCTCGCCCGCACCTTGATCAAGTAAGTTTCGAGCAAGGTTTTCACCCAATTGATGAGCATTGCTGGCTTCATCTGTCAGTTCAGCACGTAATAACGTTTGGCCATCGGGGCTTCCAACACGCCCTTCAATATAGATTTGTCCATTTTGTAGTGTGGCATAACCTGCAATTGGTACCTGACAACCACCTTCAAGATAGGCATTAAAGGCACGCTCAGCACGTACACAAACATCTGTTTCTTCGTGTAATAACGGTTGAATTAAAGCTAATACGTCTTGGTCAGCTGCACGGCATTCCAAGCCCAATGCACCTTGACCCACCGCAGGCAAACTAATGTCTGGCGTTAAACAATGACGAATACGTTCTGACAGCCCTAAACGCTTCAAACCAGCGCTAGCTAAAATAATAGCGTCGTATTGACCATCATCAAGTTTCGCTAAACGTGTGCCAACATTTCCACGCAAATCAATAATTTGCAAATCAGGACGTTGTTTTAAAATTTGACATTTACGGCGTAAACTTGAGGTGCCCACTTTTGCACCTTGAGGTAGGTCAGCAAATTTTTCAAATTGATTTGAAACGAAAGCATCTAATGGATCTTCACGTTCACAAATTACTGCCAAGGTTAGACCTTCTGGCAAAGCCATCGGGACATCTTTCATTGAATGTACAGCTAAATCTGCACGCCCATCTAAAAGTGCTGCTTCTAACTCTTTAACAAATAGCCCTTTCCCACCAATTTTTGCTAAAGGCGTATCTAAGATTTTATCGCCTTGCGTGACAAATTTAACCAACTCCACCGTTAAATCTGGGTGAAGCTCCTGTAATCGGGCACGAATATATTCTGCCTGCCAAAGAGCAAGTGGGCTTTGTCGTGTAGCAATTTTCAAGGTTTTCATAAATTCAAGCATGGGCTGGTCAAACGATACACCCTAAACTTAACTTGATCCCTTAAAATTGCAAGTAAAATCTCGCACGCACCAGATAACTCTTTTTAACTTTAGAGCTGATGGATTCGCTCTCTAAGCATAGATAAATGTCGCCGACTCACCGAAAGTCGTTCATCTAAGCCACGTAATCGAACCTGATATTGCCCCGAGCTAACCAATTCCAGACCATCTAAATATGCAACTGCAACCAATGCATTTCGATGAATACGAATAAATTGATCTGCAAATTCGGTTTCAAGCTCTTTTAAAGTTTCATCAATTAATACACTGCCATTTTGATGACGCACCGTGACATATTTCTGATCGGCTAAAAAATAATAGATATTTTCAACTGGAATTAGCTCAACCCCACGATAGGTTTTTGCAGCAATTTGATGTCGTTGTGTTTTTAGATCATGTAAAAAATCATGTTGTGGCAATGCATTAAGCTGTGCTCGAGTAAGCTGAGTCAACTGACTAAAAACTTGTTCAAGCTCTTGAGGATCAATTGGTTTAAGAAGATAAGCTTGAGCCTGAGATTTAAATGCTTCCAATGCATGTTGGTCATAGGCCGTACAAAATACAATCGCAGGTCGTGGATTTAACTGACTTAACTGTTCTGCACAGACAAGACCATTCATACCTGGCATTTGAATATCAAGTAAGATTACATCCGGTTGATGAAGCCGCGCCTGTTCCAAGGCTTCTTGTCCATGATGAGCCGTTGATACAACTTCATGTCCCATCTTTGAAACTAAACGTGATAATCGCTCCACTGCAAGTGGTTCGTCATCACAAATCAGCACCTTCATTCATCCTCCTTGTCACCGTTAACTTGATCCATGTTTTTATGGTTAACTCTGACTAACTTATTATTTTGTTTGATATTGATAGCTCATAATGGTGGTATATAAGGTTTCACCTTTATAAACCTGAAATCTTACGGAATTCCCATAATATGCTTTCAGGCGCTGTTTTACATTTTCAAGCGCGATTCCATGCCCTTTCCTTGATTTTATTGTATCGTCTGTATATGGGTTGGTAATGACTATACTGACCTGATTTTGCAATATTTCAACCAATACCCCTATGGTTGCCTTACCCATCATTGGTTCTACCCCATGAAAAATACTATTCTCTAACAAAGGTTGTAATGTCAATAAAGGAATGGTGACCTGTTTCAGTTGCACAGGTGAAAGCTCGATTTTCCAATCTACTTTTAAACGCTCTCCCAAACGCACCTGCTCAATCATTAAATATTGTTTACTCAATTCGATTTCTTCATACAGACTCACCAATTTCAATTCTTGAAAGCTGGCACGAAATAAACGTGACAGGCTAATGAGCATGCTTTCTGCTTTATCTGGATCTATCGCAATTAAACTCACCACGTTATTTAAACTATTAAATAAAAAATGAGGATGAATTCGCGCTTGCATAGCCTGAATGCGGGCATTTAACTCCGCAGACTGTTGATGCAGCCACTGTTCTCTGACATATAGATAACGTAAGCAGAAAGCCCCTAGTAATATTCCATAGCTTAAATATAAAGGTACATTGGTAAAATAAATGCTCCAGCCCTGCGTTAAAGAAACATGTTTATTTAAAAGACCAAACTGAAAAAAATTACTCATGAATGTGGTTAAAACAACAATACCTTGCAGCATGACAAAGCCAATAGCCAAGGCAAATTCTTGACGTAAACTGCTAAAGAAACCTTGAAAGCGTTCAACCAAGGCAAAAAATGACAAGATGACCCAGTTAATAAAAACGATATATTGTAAAAGGCGCCCACCGCTTAACGCTTGCCAAGACTGTGCTTCAGCCAATGCCAAGACCAGTGCCAAAACATTACTTGCGATAATTAATTCGAATAAGTGTTGCCAACGCCCGTTTTTCGTAAAAAAATAGGAAGAATTTTGATTTCGGTATGCTGTAGGAAACAACTTTGTTTGTTGAGCTTCGGCAAGTGATATACTCTTTTTTATTTTACTGAGCCACCATGACCACATCTTCAAATCCCCCTAATTCAGTAACCCCAGACCAAACCTCAGGTATGTGGGGTGGTCGTTTTTCTGAAGCGACGGATGCTTTTGTAGCCGAATTTACCGCCTCTGTTCAGTTTGACCAGCGTTTTTATAAACAAGACATCGCGGGTTCCATTGCGCATGCTACCATGCTTGCGAAAGTTGGCGTACTCACAGAAGCAGAACGCGATGACATTATTGAAGGTTTAAACACCATTCGCTCAGAAATTGAGGCTGGTACCTTTGAGTGGCGCATCGATCTTGAAGATGTTCACATGAACATTGAATCACGTTTGACTCAACGTATTGGCATTACAGGTAAAAAATTGCACACAGGTCGTAGCCGTAACGATCAGGTTGCAACCGATATTCGTCTTTACCTACGCGACGAAATAGATGATATTTTAAAATTATTAGAACGCTTACAAAAAGGCTTGTTAGGCTTGGCTGCCAAAAATACAAATACAATTATGCCGGGCTTCACACACTTACAAACTGCTCAGCCTGTGACTTTCGGTCACCACTTACTGGCTTGGTTTGAAATGTTAATTCGTGACACTGAACGTCTTCAAGATTGTCGTAAGCGCGTTAACCGTATGCCGCTTGGTTCAGCTGCTCTTGCTGGTACCACCTACCCAATTGACCGCCCTTACACAGCGGAACTGTTAGGTTTTGAAGCTGTATCTGAAAACTCACTTGATGCGGTATCTGACCGTGACTTCGCCATTGAGTTTAATGCTGCTGCTGCACTGATCATGATGCATTTATCACGTATGTCTGAAGAGCTAATCCTTTGGACTTCTGCACAGTTCAAATTTGTGAATATTCCTGACCGCTTCTGTACTGGTTCTTCAATCATGCCACAGAAGAAAAATCCGGATGTTCCAGAACTTATTCGTGGTAAATCAGGCCGTGTATTTGGTGACTTAATTAGCTTACTTACGCTCATGAAAGGTCAACCATTGGCGTACAACAAAGACAACCAAGAAGACAAAGAACCTTTATTTGATGCAATCGATACGGTTCGTGGTTCGCTCATGGCTTTCGCAGACATGATTCCTGCATTGGTTCCAAATATTGAAATCATGCGTGAAGCTGCACTTCGTGGATTCTCGACTGCAACCGATCTTGCTGACTATTTAGTGAAAAAAGGCGTTGCTTTCCGTGATGCGCATGAAATTGTAGGTAAAGCTGTTGCGTTAGGTGTTGCTGAAGAAAAAGATTTATCTGAGTTAACACTTGAGCAGTTACAGCAATTCTCTGACCTAATTACAGCAGATGTATTTGATAAAGCCTTAACCCTAGAAGCTTCTGTAAATGCACGTGATCATATTGGCGGAACTTCACCAAAACAGGTTGAAGCTGCGATTGCTCGTGCCCATACACGTTTAGAACAGTTATACGCTTAAGGATAAACCATGAGTCGACAAGTTTTTTGCCGCAAATATCAAAAGGAAATGGAAGGTCTAGATTTCGCTCCTTTCCCAGGCGCTAAAGGCCAAGATTTTTTTGAAAATGTTTCTAAGCAAGCATGGCAAGAGTGGTTAAAACACCAAACTACGCTGATTAATGAAAAACGCTTAAACGTGTTTGAACCAGATGCGAAGAAGTTCCTTGAAGAACAACGTGAGAAGTTCTTTAACAATGATGAAAGCGTAGAAAAAGCCGAAGGCTGGAAACCAGAATAATCGGTTTGTTTTAACTTCATCATCATTAAAAAGGCGGGTCCTATACACATAGACCCGCCTTTTTTTACGTGAAACTTACACAAGCATAAAAAGCCTTACATAGAGCGAACAGGACTCTACATGACATAGAAAAGCTCAGAACTTAATATCAATTCATAGCAAGAAGAACACGATCCCTGTCGTGTTTATGCACTTGATTTTCTGTCCTGAACTTCCCCCCAAAGTTCGGGACATTTTTTTATCTATTATTTTTAAACAAATAAAAAAAGCCTTGTTTCAAACAAGGCCTTTAAATATTTCAGCTCAAAATTACTTTTCGTGGACTTTAGCTTCAATTTCTTCAATTTTGGTATGACGAGCATCAAAGCCTTTTGCCATATAAATGACTTGCTCAGCAATGTTACGTGCATGGTCACCAATACGCTCTAAAGAACGTAGAACCCACATGACGTTAATTACACGAGCAATATGACGCGGATCTTCAATCATATAGGTCATTAATGTACGCGTTGCTGACTGATATTCACGGTCAATGTCAGCATCGGCTAAAAGTACACGTAAAGCCTGGTCTGCATCTAAACGCGCAAAAGCATCAAGAGCATCATGAATCATGACACGCACTTGGTTACCAATATGACGTGTTTCCATGTAGCCACGAGGCGAACCGCCCTCTTCACAAAGGTTTTGTGCAATACGGGCAATTTTTGCAGCTTCGTCACCAATACGCTCAAGGTCAGTATTGGCTTTGCTCATGGCAATAACCATACGCAAGTCAATGGCTGCTGGATGACGACGCGCCAAAATTAGCGTCAAGCCTTCATCAATATCACGTTCATATTGATTGACTGCATTATCTTTAAATTGAACATCAATCGCTAAATTTGCGTCTGTATCAAGCAAAGAATGAATTGCATTTGCGACCTGTTGTTCGACCAAGCCACCCATGGTCATAAACTTTGTGTTTACATCTTGCAAATCTTCATTAAATTGAGAAGAAATATGATGGGTTAACACCGGATTACTTGGACTCAAGGGAAGCCTCCAACATGATGGCGCAGGAATAAAATGATTGAGCATTAAAACACAGCAATCATTAAGTTTTTATGACAAAATTAAATTTCAGATAAAAGCATTTTATTACTGATAGGTTAACCAATTATTTAGCTCGACCAGATCTTTTTCACCTAACTGGCCTACCGCAGCTTTCAACCGAAGTACATTCAATAAGTAGTCATACTGACTATTAAGATAATCCTGTTTTGCCGAAAAAGCATTACGCTGCGCTAATAAAACATCAACCATACTTTTTAAGCCTTCGTTATAGCTCGCTTTCGAGGCTTGAGAAACTAAAGACGATGAATCCATTGCAGCTTTTCGTGCTTCGAGTTTTGCTTGATCGGTATCGACCTGCATAAAGGCACTTTTCACATCGACATTGGCACGGCGAATGGCCGCATCAAGTTGAGCCTGAGCTTTACTGGCTTCTACAGTCGCCTTTTTAATTGATGTTCGGGTCCGTCCACCATTAAATAAATTCCAGTTCATTTCTACCCCAACCTGATCAAATTTTCCATCAGTCGAAATAAGAGTCTCTGGGGTCTGTTTGGTATAACCATAGCTCGCCACAGCATCTATTTGAGGATAAAGCGCGGCTTTTTCTACACGGCGCTGATCTTCACTATATTGTTGCTGTAAACGGGCTTGCTGGATCTTTAGATTTTTTTGCTGGGCCAAAGAAATCCAATCATTAAGTTCTGCTGGATAAGGCTTTTGAAAACTAAAGTCACTTCGTAATACAGCAAGCTTATCTTGATAAGAACCAATATATTCAGACAGCTGTTCTTGGGCTAAAAGTAATTGAACATTGGTTGAAATACGATTGGCTCTGGCATTTTGGTATTGAGCATTTGCTTCACTCACATCACTACGTGCCACCAAACCTTCTTTGAGTTTGGCATTCATCATATTAAGCTGCTCAAGCAAAGCTTTTTCTTCTTGTAGGTATGCAACACTCAGTGCCTGCTGACGCAGTACATTAAAATAGGCTTCTGCTACATTTAAAACATGATCCTGTTTTTGCAGTCTTAAGGTAATTTCACTTAAGGCAACCGAAGTTTTAACTTGTTTATAACCTTCCCAAGCATCCATTCGGAATAAGGGCTGACGGGCTGTTAAGGTCGCTTGCCGAGTCGTTGAAGTATTACTCACCAAAGCATCTGAAAGACCTTCTTGATCAACACCTGGAAAGTTTGAACGCTTTACAGTTTGTCGATTACGCGTAATGTTTCCAGACAGTGTAACGGTGGGTAATAACGCTCCCGTTGCCAAGCCTAAATTAAGTTGATCTGCTGCAAATTGTTGTTGATTGGCTTGCCATGTCGGATCATTTTGTTTTGCGCGCTCATAAGTATCAACCAAATCTAGAGCAAAACTCGAAGATGCAAAACTCCAAAGGCCAACAGCGACCATTAATTTTATTTTCATTGTTCAAATCAACGATAAAACTTACCTTTAAGACTAAGAAAAATTCGAATCAAACTCAAGCCATTAAAAGTTTTAGTTTTTTAAGCGTTCTCAGTTTTTGATAATATTAAAATACAAATAAAAATCAAAAGCATGCCTATCCAACCCAACCATGACACATGCTCACCCACCAACACAATGGCAAAAATCGCAGCAACTAAAGGTTCAAATAAAGTTAAGGTCGTTGCTTTACTGGCATTTACTGTTTTTAGTCCAAAACCAAAAAGTAAATAGCCCAAAAACATAGGAATCAGCATCATATAACCAGCCACAAGTAAATTGGTTGAGCTTTGTAATAACCCACCACCTGTAACCAACAAAGTAGGAAGCAAAATAACGGCCCCACCACCCATAATCATGCCCATTGCAGCTTTAGCATCAACACCCCGATCTATTAATCTTTTTGCAGCCCATGAATAAAGTGAATAAGTTATAGCTGCGACAAGCCCAAGAAAAATACCGAAGATTTTATTCCATTCATTTGTACCCTCTTGGACCGCATGGTTTTCACCCATGGATAACAAACTTATGCCAATAACACCGCAAAGAAAACTTACAAACCAGATGGCGGACAAAGCTTTGCGATCAAAAAATCGCTCTAAAATTGCTGCGATCAGTGGAGCAGAACCAATTGAAACCACGGTGCCAATCGTAATACCTGCATAATGCATTGAGGAATAAAAAGCCAAAGGGTAAATACCAACCGCCGCTACCCCCAAAAGCAGTATTAAAAGATTTTCCCTTATAAATTGTCGGTTTTCACGTATCGCTCGAGATGCAACTAAAGCTTGTAAAAGACCTCCTCCACCCATCGCTGCGGCACCAATAGCGAGTGGGCCAAGTGTCGGTGCAAATGCGGCCGCAGTACCTGTTGTTCCCCACAAAACAGAGGCAACTAAAATCGCAATTGTGCCGCCATAACTACTATTTTTAATATGGCTAATCATGGGGACATTCTCTATTTAAAATGTCTTCTGCCATTTGTTTTGCTAACAGGAGTTGACGACTGTTTCCTTCTAAGCCTGCTCGTGCCATAGAACCTTCTAAAAGAAAAGAAAGCTGCGTAGCCACATAACTAATCCGCTGTGACTCTGGGATTAATTTTTTTAAATGCTCAGCAACAATAGCCTCGACTTCTTCTTTATGTTGTCTTACCGAACTTCGCCCTGCACTATTTGCAGGAAACTCAGCCGCAGCATTCAATAACCCGCAACCTCGAAAGCCTTTTTCATAGGCAAATTCCGCATGGTCTTGATAGGCATCAAATACGGCCAAGATGGCTTCTTTAGCTGTTTTTATTTTTTCTAAACGCTTTTGGTAGAGATCAAGCCACTCTTGATGGCGTGCAGCAATGTAGGCATCGACAAGCTCACCTTTTGAAGAAAAATTATTATAAAGCGACATCTTAGCAACATCTGCTTTAGCCGTAACCGAGTTAATTCCAGTTGCAGTAATGCCATCGTTATAAAACAAAATTGAAGCGGCATCGAGAATTTTCTGTCTTGCTGTTTTATCATTCATAGCTTTAATTTAAGTAGACCGACCTACCTAATAATAAAGATTTCTAACAATGATGCAATCTTTTTCCGAGTTATAATTTGAGCAATATTCACTTTGATAAAAATACAATGATGAAAAAAGTTCTAATGATGAGTATGTGCAGCGCACTACTTTTAGCTGGATGTAATAAAACATCAGAGCAAGATCAGACCGTATCTAAAGATCAAAAATCAACTGAGCAAAAGGCCACTCAAAAACAAGACAGTAGCTGCTTACAAATTATGGTAGCTATGCACACGATTAATCAAAACAGCAAAATAGAAGACTTAAATCAAATTAATGAAAAACTTAAAACCTGTGTTCCGTCTTTAAAAAATGATGAACAGCTTAAGCTGATTGATGCATCAACCGCCATGTATCAACGTTTTATTAAACAAGACTACACTGAAAAAACAGGTAGAGCGTTTGAAGCTTTTGGCTATGCTGTTTTAGAACATAAACAACAAGACCTTAAAAAGGTCATCCAAACTCAGAAAAAACTCTTCGGCCAACTGAGCCCACGTGATCAATATTTACTTCAACATGAAGGCCAAACCTACATTGAACTTCTCTATCAAGGCGAAGGCATGTTTACCTATCGACGTCAGCCAAACTATTTAGTTGATGTTTTTTCTAAAGCCTTACCCGCAGACCAAAAAGAGTTCTTAACTCGTATGGCAAAAGACAATCAAAATATTTTTTATAACGATGGTGCTTTGGCTATTTCTTGGAAAGAACTCACTGAACGGGCATTATTTTGGGAAAAATTTATTCAAAAGTATCCAAAAAGCCATTTTATTAGTGATGCAAGACTACTCTTTAACGAATATCGCTATTTTATTTTCTTTGGTCTCGATAACACGCCTGTGTCAGATGAATATGCACCAAACACATGGATTGATAAAGATGCGCTTCAACAAATTCAGTTTCTATCTACACAAAGCCAATCGAGTTTAGCGAAACCTACTCAACTATTTCTTAAGTTTATTGCCACGCCTGTAGAGGAGCGTAATAAGCAATTTAAAATAGATTTAACTGATAAGAATGGCGATAAAAAATCAAACTATCAGATGACTCATGAGCAACTTGAGCATCTATTAAAATTAGACTCTCCATGGAACACTGAAGTCTATCGTGACTGCCATATGGATGCGGTTTGTATAGATACAAATTGACAATGCCACCCAACCTAAAACATGTTAGTCTGTAAATCGCTTGACGGAGCGCGAGTAATAACTCGCTGAGATTGTGTAAATTTTGTGTTATCGCAACACAAGTTTGAACATGAGTACCGTTGAACCTGATCAGGTTAAGACCTGCGTAGGAATCAAGCCATCTAAAAACATAAGCCTTAAATTTATCTAGCAAAGATAAATCCGCCATCGTTTTTGGTCGTGCTTGATTCGTTGATGTTATTCATAAGGATCATGTAATGAACCAGTTAACGAATCTCTCTGCTGAAATTTCAGCACAACATGAACAAGATGCAAAAGATTTAACCCGCATCCTACCCGCTTCTAAAAAAGTATATATTGAAGGCTCTCGCCCTGATATTCAGGTTCCAATGCGAGAAATTTCTTTAACAGATACTCCAACTGGTCTTGGCGGTGAACATAATCCCCCTGTTATGGTCTATGATACTTCAGGTGTTTATACCGACCCAAATGTTCAAATTGATTTAGATAAAGGTTTACCTTCAGTTCGCCAAAACTGGATTGAAGAACGTAACGATACTGACATACTTTCTGGTTTAACTTCAACTTTTGGTCAAGAACGTTTAAAAGACATTCGCACCGCTGACATTCGTTTTGCTCATATTCAAAACCCGCGCCGTGCCAAAGCTGGCAAAAATGTCTCTCAAATGCACTATGCCAAGCAAGGTATTATCACACCCGAAATGGAATATATCGCAATTCGTGAGAATCAGCGCCAGCGTGAAGGTGTTGATATGCGTCAGCATCCTGGACAAAATTTTGGTGCAAAAAACTTAAAAGAAATTACACCTGAATTTGTTCGCCAAGAAGTTGCTGAAGGTCGTGCGATCATTCCTGCCAACATTAACCATCCAGAACTTGAACCAATGATTATTGGCCGTAACTTCTTGGTTAAAATTAATGCCAACATTGGTAACTCAGCACTTGGTTCTTCAATTGATGAAGAAGTTGCAAAAATGACGTGGGCAACCCGTTGGGGTGCTGACACCATTATGGATTTGTCGACAGGTAAAAATATCCATGAAACACGTGAATGGATTATTCGTAACTCACCTGTTCCAATCGGTACCGTACCTATTTATCAAGCGCTTGAAAAAGTTGATGGTGTTGCAGAAGACCTGACTTGGGAAATCTTCAAAGACACACTGATTGAACAAGCTGAGCAAGGCGTTGACTACTTTACGATTCACGCAGGTGTATTGCTTCGCTATGTGCCACTTACAGCAAACCGTTTAACAGGTATTGTGTCTCGTGGTGGTTCAATCATGGCGCAGTGGTGTCTAGCACATCATGAAGAAAACTTCTTATACACTCATTTCGATGAAATCTGTGAAATCATGAAAGCTTACGACGTTTCGTTTAGCTTAGGTGATGGCTTACGTCCGGGTTGTATCCAAGATGCAAATGACGAAGCACAGTTCAGCGAACTTAAAACTCTAGGTGAACTTACTCACCGTGCATGGGAACATGATGTTCAAGTCATGATTGAAGGTCCTGGTCATGTACCAATGCACATGATTAAAGAAAACATGGACCTTCAGCTAGAAGTGTGTAAAGAAGCACCATTCTATACGCTTGGGCCTTTAACGACTGATATCGCTCCGGGTTATGACCACATTACTTCTGCAATTGGCGCAGCCATGATTGGTTGGTATGGCACAGCAATGCTTTGTTATGTGACACCGAAAGAGCATTTGGGTTTACCAAACAAAAAAGATGTTAAAGACGGGATTATTACCTACAAGCTTGCGGCACATGCTGCTGACCTTGCGAAAGGCCATCCGGGTGCTCAAGTTCGCGATAATGCCTTGTCAAAAGCACGTTTTGAGTTCCGTTGGGATGATCAGTTCAACTTAAGTCTAGACCCTGACACAGCGCGTAGCATGCATGATGAAACCTTACCAAAAGAGGCTCATAAATCTGCTCACTTCTGTTCAATGTGTGGACCAAAATTCTGTTCGATGAAAATCACCCAGAATGTTCGTGACTATGCCAACAACCTCACTAATAGTAATTCAGAGGTTGAAGAAGGCCTCAAAGCCATGAAAGAGGTTTATCAAGAACAAGGTCAAAAACTGTATCATAAAGTGTAAATATTCAAAAAAAACACTTGCCTAGCCATGATTCTCGGTTAGGATGAAATAAATAGATTTCGTCCTGATCGAATCATGAGTATTGTTGAACGTCCAAGTTATACATCTAAAGATGTCGAAGTAACATCACGCGAATCTCTATTCCGTGGTTTTATTCAAGTTGAAAAAGTCAGCCTTCGACATCGTCTATTTAATCAAACTGAATACACTCATGTATTACAACGTGAACTTGTTCATCGTCCTGAAGCGGCTGGCGTTCTACTTTACAACGATCAAAGACAACAATTTGCACTTATTGAACAATTTCGAGTTGGTGCGATTAATGACCCCGATTCACCATGGCAATTGGAAATAATTGCAGGTGTATTAGATGGAGACGAGACTCCTGAGAGCTGTATTCGTCGTGAAACGCTTGAAGAGTCAGGATGTACAGTTAATCATTTACATCATCTATTTAGCTTTTATCCATCTGCTGGGGCATGTTCAGAACTATTTCACTTATATGCTGCTGAAACAGACTTACCAACAAAAGGCGGAGTTTTTGGCATGCCTGATGAAGGTGAAAATATTCTTTTACACTTGTTTGACTACAGCGAAATATCAACATTATTGAGTCGAGGACGTTTGAGAAATGCTCCTGTCATTATGGCGTTACAATGGCTATCTCAACACATCACAACGATAATAAAATCCGACGAGGTAGGACGGTGACTTTTCAAGTCTCAACACTTTCACAAAAAGACCATGTCATTATACAAATTACAGATACTCACTTATTAGAGTATCCGCACTTAGAATTTGTGGGAATGAATCCTGAAGAAAGTTTTCATGCCATTATTCAACAGATCCTGAAAAGACATCCTGAAGCTGATGCTATTATCCACACTGGAGATTTGGCTCAAGCACCAACGCCTATTACCTACAAACGTTATATTCAATATATGCAAACGTTAGGCCTGCCATTTTTTCAGACACTGGGTAATCATGATAACGTTGACCATTTTCCATTACATAAAGAAAACCATCAGGAACCTGTGGTCATTTGTTTAGGAAGCTGGCGCGTTATTTTATTAAATAGTGCGGTAAAAGGTCAGATTGATGGGCACCTGTCGCCAGAACAACTACAAAATTTAGCGACATTACTTGAAGAGTTTTCGGATAACCCTGTTTTGCTGGCTTGTCATCATCATCCTTTTGCAATGAAATCTAAATGGATTGATCACCACAAGTTACAAAATTCTAATGCGTTGCTTACAACATTAGCTCCATTTAAAAATGTAAAAGCTTTAATCTGCGGGCACGTTCACCAAGACTCACTAAACACTTGGCAAGGGATCGAGTTTTTCTCGACACCCTCGACAAGCGTTCAGTTTAAGCCGTTTAGTAATGAATTTGCCCTAGACCAAAATGCTCCTGGCTACCGTTACATTCGTCTAAAAAACGATGGTAGTTTTGAAACAAAAGTCTTCCGTCTTGAAAATTTTCAGGGCCTTATAAATACTGATATTTCAGGCTATTAGCTCTATTTCTTATATGCTTATATGCAATTATGACTAGGCTAAACACGTTTTGAAAATATTTACGAGGTGGAATGACTATCATCTTGCAGGAAAAATCTATATGATGACGACCCGATGGGGAAATCCATCGATGGTTTTCTATAAAAACACTTGCATATCACCATATTTTTTGCGTATAGATAATACGTGTATGATGAGGAATGCCCTATTATGGCGAATGACAACCACAACCAAGTTTTGGATGAACATACAGAAGTTGTAGTGGAAGGCGAAAAAGCTTCTGCAAAACGTGCACGTAAAGTGAAACCTAAAACTTCTGATATAGGCACAACTGCAAGTTTATTTGGTATTGCACCTTATCAACCTAAGAAAAATGAAGAGTACATGTCTGAAGGACAGCTCGAGCATTTCAGACAAATTCTGCAGGCATGGAAAGCTGAATTAATGTCTGAAGTTGATCGTACGTTGAATACGATGCAAGACGAATCAACTGCATTGCCCGATGTAAATGACCGTGCGACCCAAGAAGAAGAGTTTGCAATTGAATTGCGTACACGTGACCGTGAACGTAAGTTGATTCGTAAAATCGAACAATCTATGGAAGCAATTAAAAACGAAGACTACGGTTTCTGTGAAACATGTGGTATCGAAATCGGTGTACGTCGTTTAGAAGCACGCCCAACTGCAACTCTATGTATTGATTGCAAAACTTTGGCAGAAATCAAAGAGAAGCAAAATAACGGTTAATATGACCGAGGTAACTCCTAAAGAGAAACCTAGCTTTGCATATTCAGGCCGGTTTGCGCCATCGCCAACCGGCCCTTTGCATTTTGGATCACTTATCACTGCTGTTGCCAGTTATTGTGATGCAAAAGCCCATCAAGGCACATGGCTTGTTCGCGTCGAAGACACAGATATCCCTCGTATTTATCCCGGTAGTGAAGATCATATTCTCACATCACTGGAAGCTTTCCAGTTCGAACCCGATTCAGAAATCATCTTTCAAAAAAACCGTTTAGACATTTACGAAAGTGTATTAGATCAACTTAAAAAAGAAGGTCTTATCTATGCTTGTCAATGTACACGCAAAATGCTGGGTTCAAACGCAATCTATGCGGGAACTTGCCGTGATCTCAATCTTGATTTTCAAGACCAAGCAATTCGGGTAAAAGTTCAAGATCAACAAATCTGTTTTGATGACCGACTGCAAGGACGTCATTGCTCTAATCTGCACCATGACCTTGGAGACTTTGTTCTTAAACGCCGTGATGGGATTATTAATTATCAACTTGCTGTAGTCGTGGATGATTATCTGCAAGGCATCACCCATGTCGTTCGAGGCTCAGACCTACTAGATAACACTGAACGTCAGATCTGGCTTGGTGAGCTCTTAGGATACCCTAAACTGAGCTATATGCACCTTCCTCTGGCTATGAATGATCAAGGGCAAAAACTCTCTAAGCAAAACCTTGCTCAGGCACTCGATTTATCTAAAGCGCCTAAATTGCTGCAACAAGCCATACAAGCACTGGGACAACCTAATGTTGATTTAGACCAACCTAAAGTTATGCTTAAACAAGCGGTAGCGCAGTGGAATATAGATTTAATTCCACATGTAGAGCAGCTGAGCGGAATCTATCTATAAATAAAAAAACCCGATATCAAATCGGGTTTTCTCATGGCTAAATATTCAACTAGAAGTTTGATTCTTCCCTTTCCGGGTTCACTTCTTGTGTCGAAGAATCAATCTTTAAGATCAAGCTAATCATCGCAGCACACATCATTAAAGATGTACCACCATAACTAATAAATGGCAGAGTCAAACCTTTAGTCGGCATTAAACCCATATTCATGCCCGCATTTACCAATATCTGGAGCAAGAAAATAATACTAATACCGTAAGCTAAATAGCCTGCGCGAAGATAATGATGTTTCAATGCACGATGACCAATTTTGATGCAGCATGCCAACATCAAGAAAGACAAACCAATGACAATAGAAATACCAAAGAAACCAAATTCTTCGCCTAACACAGCCAACATAAAGTCAGTATGTGCTTCTGGCAAATAAGACAACTTTTGGACACTGTGCCCTAAGCCTGTACCAAACCACTCACCACGACCAAAGGCCATTAATGCATTTGATAACTGGTAACCTACCCCTAATGGATCTGCCCATGGGTCAGTAAACGAAATCAAACGCTGGAAACGATACGGCTCAAATAAGATCAAAAATACAATACCGGTTACAATCGCACCCAACATAATTAAGAACTGTGTTGGTGGTGCACCAGCTAAAAAGAACACTCCGACCATCATCAATACAATTACGATCGTCGCACCCAAATCGGGCTCGGCAATAATCAAACCAACCGTAATTGCCATGACTCCACTTAAACGTAATAAGCCTTTCCAATGAGTACGAACCTCTTTGGCACGACGCACAACATAGTCTGCGGTAAAGATTGCCATCATGACTTTGGCAACCTCGGTTGGCTGCAAGGTAAAGCCACCGATCTTAATCCAACGTGTAGAACCGTTCACTTCTGAACCTACCACCAAAGCAGCAAGCAAAAGAACCATGGTCAACAGCCACAGCGGGAAAGTATTTTTAAACCACGTATTGAGTGATATCCGATAGGTCAAATATGCCACCACAGCCGCAGCGACAATCGAAATACCATGACGAATCACATAGTGAAACGGGTTTTCATGCATATATTCAGCATAGGGCATCGAAGCAGACGCCACCATCACTGAACCGATACACAACAATGCAACGACACAGAAAATCAGGACATTACGTGGCGTCACTTCCGCTGGCCATTTAGGCAATATCCGTTCATACCAATGATTGATTTTCTGGATTGTGGTCTGAGCTAAGCCTGCCATACAACATTCCTAATCATGTTTTCTTTAAACCAACGAATTGACACAGGCAACAAACTGCTGACCACGGTCATTATAACTTTTAAACATATCAAAACTTGCACAGGCTGGTGATAACAACACCACATCTTCAGCTTGTGTTTCACGTTGACACAGCTCTACAGCGTCTTTAAGCGTTGCTGCATGTAAAGTTTTAGTTGCGCCTTGAATAGCCTGTTCAATAACTGGAGCATCTTCACCAATCAATACCACAACTTTGGCATATTTTTCGATAGAAGAACGTAATGGAGCAAAATCCTGACCTTTACCCTGCCCACCTAAAATCAAAGCAACCTTACCTTTTTTAACCTCAATTGCAGCCCCTAAACCGTCAATTGCTGCAAGTGTAGCACCAACGTTAGTCCCTTTAGAGTCATTATAATAACGTACATCATGTACAGTTCTCACATACTCACAGCGATGCTCTAGTCCTTTAAATTGTTTTAACGTTTCAAGCATAGATTCCATAGGCAAACCAATTGCTTCACCTAATGCCAAACAAGCTAAAGCATTGGCTACGTTGTGCATACCTTGAATATATAAATCTGAGCTTTTAATTAAACGCTGCAAACCACGTGCAAGCCAAAGCGTGCCATCACCATCTCTTAAAACACCATATTGATTTAAGTCTGGTGCATTTAGACCAAAGCTTTGCATTGGTGTTGTATCTGGAACAAGAGGGCGACTTAAAGCATCATCACGGTTAAATATAACTTTTTTAACGCCTTGGAAAATACGGTGTTTTGCTTGGTGATAACCCCACATATCACCATGACGATCTAAATGATCTTCACTCATGTTAAGAACTACAGCAACCTCAGCATTTAAATGAGATGTGGTTTCTAACTGAAAACTTGATAGCTCAAGTACAAGCAACTCTGGTTGGTCTTTTAGCAAGTCTAGAGCTGGGCGTCCTAGGTTTCCACCCACAGCAACTTTTTTACCCGCATCTTTAGCCATTAAACCAATTAGAGTCGTTACGGTACTTTTGGCATTAGAACCTGTAATAGCCACAATAGGCACTTCGGTCGCACGGCGTAATAGTTGAATGTCGCCTACTACTGAAATCCCTTGAGCAATAGCTGCCTGAATTTCTGGTAATTGCGGTGCAAGGCCTGGGCTTAAAATAATTTCTTCTGCTTGTAATAATAATTCTTGGTCAAGTTGACCAAAACTGGTTTTAACGCCAGCTGGAATCTGGTCATGACCAGGAGGGGTTGGACGAGAGTCCGTTACTGCAACTTGGTAGCCTTGTTCATGCAGGAAATTAACAGCAGAAACACCTGATATTCCTAAGCCTGCGACAACTTTCAATCCACCACGTTGTATTAACATTTTTGCCCCACAATTTATCAATCGACAGAATGGCAAAAATGTTAGCACTTTGCTGTTTTGAATGCTTTTTCAGTTTGAACTTTATTCATCTTTTTTTGTGTCAGTGCGTAAAAAAGCCATCAATATGATGGCTTTTTAGACGAAACAAGAAATACTAAATTTATTGCCATTTAATCGGCTTAATTTCTTGAACTGTATTCGTAGGTTTATCTTCGCTTGAACAACCACAACCACCAGCACAACCAATGGTCATTTTTGGTTTAAGCCATTTTGCCAAGGTTATCCAACCCTGCTTTTCACAAAATGCAGAGAATGAAGAAAAGACTGAATTTGCTGTTTTTGGAAATACTTTCTTAAAAACAACTACAGCACTCCAACTCACTAAAACCGCAATAATCAGATATTGAATCATGTACAACCTCCTTTCTTGCCTTAACCCCAATAGTGGGAAGCAATTTGATAGGTAACAAACGATGCCAAATAAGCCAAGCCGAACAGATATGCAGTCATGACAGCAACATGTTTCCATGAACCTGTTTCACGTCGTACCGTTGCCAATGTGGCTAAACAATGTGGGGCATAAATGAACCACACTAAAAGCGACAATCCTGTGGCCAAAGACCAGCCCGAGCCATCTGCACTAATCAGATGCGACAAACCTTGAGCTACCGCATCGTCACTCGTTGCAGACAAGGCATAAACGGTACCTAATGCTGCAACCACAACTTCACGCGCTGCCATTGCTGGAATCAAAGCAATACAGATTTGCCAGTTAAAACCAATTGGAGCAAATAAAGGTTGAATAAGGTGTCCAAGCATACCGGCAAAACTATAATCTATAGCAGGTAATGTCGCCCCTTCTGGTGGCTGCGGGAAAGTACACAAAAACCAGAGCAAAATAGAGAGCGCAAAAATGATTCCGCCGACACGTTTCAAGAAGATCTTTGCACGATCCAGCAAACCGATTCCTACACTTTTTAAATCAGGGAAACGATAACTCGGTAGCTCTAGCAGTAAAGCATGCTGTGATTTATCTTTTTGCAAAAACTTCATTAAAAATGAAACGCAAAGTGCACTCACAATACCAGCCATATACAGACCGAATAGCACCAGACCTTGTAGGTTGAAAATACCCCAGACCATTTTCTCTGGAATAAATGCAGCAATCAGCAGAGCATATACAGGTAAACGTGCCGAACAGGTCATTAATGGCGCAACCATAATGGTCGTAAAACGATCACGAGGGTCACTAATACTACGCGTTGCCATGATTCCCGGTACTGCACAGGCAAAGCTTGAAAGTAAAGGAATAAAAGCTCGCCCACTTAAACCTGCTTGAAACATTAATTTATCAAGCAAGAATGCTGCACGCGGTAAATAACCCGATTCTTCCAATACTAAAATGAAGAAGAACAAGATTAAAATTTGTGGCAAGAACACAACTACGCCACCGGCACCCGCAATAATTCCGTCAACAACCAAACTATGCAGTAGTGGCTGTGTAATCACAGTTCCCACCACTTCGCCCAACCAACCGAAGAAGCCTTCGATGCCATCCATGAATGGAGCTGCCCAAGCAAAAACTGCTTGGAACACAATAAACATCATGAGGGCAAGGCTAAGTAGGCCCAAAACTGGATGTAAGAAAATTCGATCTAGAAAATCAGTACGCTTATCGCCCTGATCGACATATTGAACAACATCTTTAAAAATCATATCGATTTTTTGATGATGAGTTCCAGTCAAGCCACTCAGTTCAGTCTGTGGCACACTGTATTTTTCTTGATCAAGAGCATGTAATAAATTTTCAATGCCCGCATTACGAACAGCAACTGTTTCAACGACTGGTACGCCCAAACGTTGAGACAACTTTTGAGTATTAATTTGGATGCCGCGACGACGCGCTTCATCCATCATATTCAGTACAATTAAAATCGGACGACCAAGCTCGATCATTTCGAGCAATAGTCCTAAATGCAATTTTAAGTTAGTCGCATCAACCACGCACAAAAAGGCATCTTGCTGACCCTCTTCGGCAATCTTACCCAAGCAAACATCACGGGTAATAACTTCATCAGGACTAGTTGCATTTAGACTATATGTACCCGGTAAATCGAGTACGCGCACTGCTCGACCTGACGGTAACTGAAAATGACCTACTTTACGCTCAACAGTTACGCCCGCATAGTTTGCAACTTTTTGTCGAGTTCCAGTTAAATGGTTGAAAAGAGAGGTTTTACCACAGTTCGGGTTTCCCACAAGGGCAATACGTAACGCATCACTCATGCGGGTACTCCTTCTGCTACTTGAATTTCGATTTTTTCCGCTTCTGCTTTACGTAAAGCGAAACGAGTAAAGCCAATTTGGATCAAGATCGGATCACCACCAAAAATACCCTTGGTAATCACTTCCACTCGTGTGCCCGGCACAAAGCCCAGACTCTCCAAACGAATTGCGACCAAATCTTGCTGCTCGGACTCTATTGATATCCGATTCACTTTGGTGATGGTCGCCGCTTGCTTCACTTTTAAAGCTGATAAACGCACCGCATCCGATCCTAAACCTTTTTTTCTAGTATACATATAAATGAGAATAATTACCAAATAAGGTTAAATTTCACTTCTTATTGAGTTTAATCGACAAACCTTAAAGTTTCTTTTACAGTACAGAGGTTTAGAGGATCTAGTGTATGTTAAATAAGAAACCGCGTATTCCAAGCCCTGTTCAAATTCCTGAACATTTAAGCTTTTTACAAGGTTTCCGCGACTATCTCGTTGCACAGACGGTAAGTCCACATACACGAAATGCTTATTTATCAGACCTCATTCAATGCAGCGAACTTCATAAAAAAACAGCTCTTCCACAGTGGACAAGTGATGACATCGCAGATGTTCTTATTGAACTGACAAAAGCAGGAAAAAGCCCTCGCTCGATTGCCCGCTGCTTATCTGCCCTACGTCAATTTTACAAATTTTTACGTGAACAGAAGTTACGTAGTGACAATCCGGTTGCTACCCACCACTCTCCAAAAATTGGACGAGCATTACCTAAAGATCTATCTGAAGAAGATGTAAATTCACTGATTCATGCGCCAGATATCAATACAGCACTTGGCTTACGTGACCGCGCAATGTTTGAAGTGCTTTATGCATGTGGTTTACGTGTTTCAGAGCTACTTAACTTGCGACTGGAACTCATTAATTTAAAGCAAGGCTATTTACGAGTTACTGGTAAAGGCAATAAAGAGCGTTTGGTTCCGTTAGGACAAATTGCCTGTGAATGGGTAGAACGCTATTTAAGTAATGCTCGGCCTCAACTCTACAAAAGCTCGACTGACTATCTTTTTTTGACCCAACATGGTGGGATTATGAGTCGTCAGAACTTTTGGTATGCTATTAAACGCTATGCGCTTCAAGCCAATATTCAAGCTGAACTTTCACCTCACACTTTACGTCACGCCTTTGCAACGCATCTGCTCAATCATGGTGCTGACTTACGCGTAGTGCAAATGTTACTGGGTCATAGCGATTTATCTACAACACAAATCTATACGCATGTTGCACAAGTACGAATGCAACAATTGCATGAAAAACATCACCCTAGAGGATGATAAAGCTTTAAAGCTCCAGACAAGCATTTCATATCAATCGTTTGATTTCGTTCACAAAGGTTAAGAAAGTTTTAACAATAAACGTTAGATTTTTTGTTATGCTTAGCAGCTTCTGACTATAAATACTGATGAAATAAGGGTTATCTATGTCTTTTACCCGCTCTCAAATTTTTCTTGCCTGCACGTTGGCATCTAGCCTTTTGTTCAGTGCTTGTTCTAAAGAAAACAAACCACAAAAAGAAGATGCGCTCACAGCAACTGCACCTGCTACAGGGGAAGCTTCAACCATTATCGAACGCAATGATAAACAGCGTTTGATCGAAACTTTGCAGAAACAATTTAAGAATGCAAATATCAACGCCAAAATCTTAGATATTAAGCCGACTGAAGTTCCTAATTTGTATTGGGTAAATCTCGAAGGAATGACTTCGGTATATACGACCAGTGATGGAAAATATTTAATTCAGGGTGATGTCATTCGATTAGGAGGCAAAGAGCTTCATAATATTGGAGATAATCTTCAAGCTTCAGAAAATAAAAAGCATCTTGCGGCTTTAAAAAATGAAGATCTGATTGTCTACCCTGCAAAAGGTAAGGCTAAACACGTGATCTATGTGTTTACCGATGCAAGTTGTCCTTATTGCCATAAGCTACATGAGCACATCCCTGAAATTAATGAAAAGGGTATTGAGGTACGCTATATTGCTTGGCCACGTGGTGAGCAATTTATGCCGACTATGGAAGCTGTATGGTGTAGCGCAGATCGCAAAGCTGCCTTTAGCCAAGCAGTACAAGGTGTCAATATTCCGCCTGCTCAATGTAAAAACCCTGTTCGAGAGCAATATCAACTTGGCTTAAACATGGGTGTAAATGGTACACCTGCTATTTATAATGTTGATGGTGAGTACTTGGGTGGATATCTAACACCAGATGAATTAATTAAACGTCTGGATAAATAATCTACTCAAAATTGATGAATGATTAATCGTTCATCTCTTATAAAAAGCGCTGCTCTCATTGCAGCGCTTTGTTTTTTCAATAAATAATGCTTTACCTATCAGTGTTTAAAGACTGATCTACTCTTGTTTTCCAAACATCGCACTCTAATTCATTGAACAGGCACTAAAAGCGCTAGAGTCTGGCGTTTTTTTTAGCTATGATCTAGCTTCAACTAAATGATTAAATGATGAATGGAGTGTGACGTGAAACCAGTTCGCCTGGCAATACTCGGTCTAGGAACCGTAGGTGGAGGAGCCCTTAAACTACTACAAGAAAATGCCGCTGAAATTAAACGTCGCACCGGTCGAGAAATTCAAATTACCCACGTTGGAACACGTCGTCCTCGTCCAGATCTCGAACTGGAAGGGATTAAACAAAGCGCAGATTTACTTGATATCGTTCGTCAACCAGACGTTGATATGGTTGTGGAAGTGATGGGTGGTATTCATCCTGCTTACGAAGTTATCATGGAAGCGATCAAACACGGCAAACAAGTCGTGACTGCAAATAAAGCTTTACTCGCTGAACATGGCAATGAATTATTTAAAGCAGCTGAAGACAATGCTGTACAAATTGCCTATGAAGCAGCAGTTGCTGGCGGCATTCCAATTATTAAAGTCATCCGCGAAGGCCTTGCTGCAAACCACATTGAATGGTTGGCAGGCATCATTAATGGTACAGGCAACTTTATTCTGACTGAAATGCGTGAAAAAGGCCGTGCATTTGATGATGTATTAAAAGAAGCTCAAGAATTGGGTTATGCAGAAGCAGATCCAACTTTTGACGTTGAAGGTATTGATGCTGCGCACAAACTTACAATTTTAGCGTCTTGTGCTTTTGGTATTCCTCTTCAATTCGATAAGGTCTATACCGAAGGTATTAGCAAAATTACCGCACAAGATGTGAAATATGCCGAAGATCTCGGTTTCCGCATTAAACACCTCGGAATTGCACGTCGTGCTGAAAAGGGTATTGAATTACGTGTTCACCCAACACTCATTCCAGATGAGCAGCTTATTGCAAATGTAAACGGCGTTAAAAATGCTGTTTTAGTTCAAGCTCATGCTGTAGGCCCTACACTTTATTATGGCGCTGGTGCTGGTGCTGGTCCAACAGCATCTGCTGTTGTTGCCGATGTAATTGATATTGTCCGCGACATCTCTTATACCGAAGATGGTGCTGGGACAATTCCTCAACTTGCATTTGAAGCATTAACAAATGTGCCAATTTTAAGCCGTGAAGAAATGACCACAGGTTATTACATCCGCTTAAATGCAGAAGACCAAACTGGCGTACTTGCAGATGTCACTACTATCTTAAGCCGCGCTGGAATTAGTATTGATGCCATCATGCAACAATCCCGTTTAAAAGACCTTATTCCAATCGTGATTCTGACTGATCCAATCGTTGAATCTAAAATGGATGAGGCTCTTGCACAAATCCAAGCATTACCTGCTATTCGTGGCGAAATCGTAAGAATTCGTTTAGAATCGCTCGATAGTTAATCAGGTTGAGGGAAAGATTCCCTCTTCCGCTTCACCTCTAATTGGAACACCATCATGTCTAATGCCAATCGTTATACTGGTCTTGTAGATCGTTATCGTGACCGTTTGCCAGTTTCGGCAACTACTCGTGCTATCTCTTTGGGTGAAGGTAACACCCCACTCATTAAACTAGAGAATATTCCACGTATTATTGGCAAAGATGTTGAAATTTATGTGAAATATGAGGGTTTAAACCCAACTGGTTCATTTAAAGACCGTGGTATGACCATGGCTGTAACCAAAGCGGTTGAAGAAGGCTCTAAAGCGATTATCTGTGCATCTACTGGTAACACTTCTGCTGCTGCTGCCGCTTATGCTGCACGTGCAGGTATCAAAGCATTTGTTTTGATTCCAGAAGGCAAAATTGCGATGGGTAAAATGGCGCAAGCGATGATGTATGGTGCGATCACTATGCAAATCCGTGGTAACTTCGATGATGGTATGCGTCTTGTAAAAGAAGTTGCTGATCAAGCGCCAGTAACGATTGTAAACTCAATCAACCCTTACCGTTTGCAAGGTCAAAAAACCATTGCTTATGAAATCGTTGAGGCTTTAGGCCGTGCACCTGATTATCACTGCTTACCTGTAGGTAACGCGGGTAACATCACAGCTCACTGGATGGGTTATACCGAAGCTGTAGCAAATCAACCTGCTGATCAATTTGAACAAGTGATTTATGATGCAGCTACTGATCAATTCACTGGTCCAAAACCTGAAGGTTTACCAACAATGGTTGGTTACCAAGCTTCTGGCGCAGCTCCATTCTTACGTGGCGCTCCAGTTGAAAACCCAGAAACAGTTGCAACTGCAATTCGTATTGGTAATCCACAAAGCTGGAACCATGCAAAAGCTGTGGTACGCGACTCTAAAGGCTGGTTTGATGAACTTCAAGATAGCGAAATTTTAGAAGCTCAACGCTTACTTTCTATGTATGAAGGTGTATTTGTTGAGCCTGCATCTGCTGCTTCTATTGGCGGTGCGATTCGTGACATTAAAGCAGGTAAGATTGCTGAAGGTTCTGTCATTGTATGTACAGTAACTGGTAATGGCTTGAAAGATCCTGACACTGCAATCAAACAATGTGCTGATGCAGTTATGTTGTCAATTGATGCAACAATGAGCCAAGTAAAAGATTCGATTTTATCTAATATGTAAAATCTGAATTTTCGAAAAAAACGGCTGTTCAATACAGCCGTTTTTTATGCCTTTTTATAGTCATAAAAAAAACGCTTCTTGAGAGAAGCGTTTTTAGAATAATTAAATTAAATACGTTTTGGTAAATTACTTAACCAACCCAATAGGTTAGTGGCATCATTATTACGTGCTTGCGAACTTGGCTCACCAAGCAACACAATCACGGCTGGACGCGAGTTTACAGTCGTATGCATCACAACACAGCGACCGGCCTCATTGATATAACCTGTTTTAGACAAGTTAATGTTCCAACCACCATTACGCACTAGAGCATTGGTATTGTTAGATTTCAACACACGATAACCCAAGTTAAAGTCATAAGTTGGTGTAGTTGAGAATTGACGAATCAAGCCATATTGAGAAGCTGTACTTGCCAAAATTCCTAAGTCACGCGCAGAAGATACATTACGTGGATCTAAACCTGTTGACTCATAATAATGGGTTGCGTTCATACCTAAAGAACGTGCTTTAGAATTCATTGCAGCTACGAATGCAGGACGACCACCTGGATAAGTACGCGCTAAAGCTGCCGCTGCTGGGTTTTCAGACTTCATTAAAGCAAACAATAACACTTCTGCACGGTTCATTTTGTCGCCAACACGCAGTGTTGAACTTGAATTTTTACCGTTTGCCCCAGCAAAATCAATTTGCTCAAGCATAATTTCTTCGGACATGTTTAAACGAGCATCTGCTGTTACCACTGCTGTCATCAACTTGGTAATAGATGCAATTGGCACTGAAGCGTTCGTATTTTTACTAAATAATACTTCACCAGTTTGCGCGTCCATCACCAATGCGGCACGAGCACTTACACTCGGCTGGGCATTGTAGCCAGAGGTATCACGGATTTGAGCAAATTTTGGTGCAGATGCCACAACCTTGGGTGCATTACCACCACGTAAAGTTGTAGTTACAGATGTTGAACCTTGTATAGTTGGCTCATCATCTTCATCATTCAAAAGTTGACTAGCGTCAGCTGAAGACCAATTTAAACTTGCACTCCCACCACTCCCTGAGGACGGGTTATTGACGAGTTCTGCAAAGCTTGTTGAACTCAAACTAAGCAAAATAGACATGCTTAGCACATGTATTAAAGACTTTTTAGAATTTTTCACGGCACAATACTCGACTCAGGGTGATACACATTTGCGCTTACTATAATTATGCCTTACATTTGAGGTATAAGGTATAACGCTTTTACCGACACAATTGTGCACAACTATTCGCTCACTATATAAGAATAGGATTGCTAATTTTGTCATTCCATTGCAAGCTAATTTTGCTTTATGTAACAAAAAACTTGTTTTTTGAAAGAAAGGAGGTCTTCTTGATTACAGTTTTAGTTGTGGATGACCATGAACTTGTACGTACAGGCATCTGCCGTATGTTAGAAGATCATGCCGATGTAGAGGTCATTGGACAAGCCGAATCGGGTGAAGAAGCAATTGCTATTGTTCGTCAGAAACATCCTCAAGTTGTGCTGCTTGATGTCAACATGCCAGGCATCGGGGGTGTAGAAACGACACGCCGTTTACTACAAACCGCACCAGACACAAAAGTTATTGCTGTAAGTGGTTTATCAGAAGAGCCATACCCTTCTCTTCTGCTTAAAGCAGGAGCTAAAGGCTATATCACTAAAGGTGCTCCAATTACAGAAATGGTTCGGGCAATCAACAAAGTCATGCAAGGCGGCAAATACTTTAGTGCTGATATTGCTGAACAGTTGGCGAGTTCCTATCTATCGGACACACAGCAGTCGCCTTTTGACGCTCTATCCGAACGAGAAATGCAAGTTGCAATGATGGTTGTAAATTGTATTAGCGCTCAGGAAATTGCGGACAAACTTTTTGTAAGTGTTAAAACGGTCAATACTTACCGCTACCGTATTTTTGAAAAACTCGCCATCGATAGCGACGTTAAACTGACTCATCTTGCGATCCGTTATGGTCTGATCAAGCCGTAATCAAAACTATATGCAATTTCCCTTAAACTCTTCGTTGTCCAATACGATTTTTCGTTTGGGCACGTGGTATGGTTTATATCGTCTTATTATTGCGGTTAGCCTAAATATTATTTTGGTTTTAACCGACGCTCAAATCGACAATAGTCTACGACAACCCACTTTATATTCTTACACACTGCTTGGCTATTCCATATTAAGCCTTCTTCAGCTTTTGTGTTTTAAGTTTGTTGCAACTCAAGCAACCAAGCAGCTTATTTTATTTTTTGTAGTCGATGTTATCTGCCTGAGTTTACTTACATTTTCTGTAGGCGAACCAAATCTGCAACTCAGCTTGCTGTATGTTATTGCTATATTTACTTCGGCAATTTTACTCAGCGCAAGAATGTCTTTACTCATTACATTACTTGCGGTCATTGCGATTATTTACCAACGTTTTGTGGGTAGTTTATTTGACTACAATAATCTAAATACGATTGGTAATAGCGCCTTATTAGCCTTCTTATTTTTTGTGGTGCATGGCATCGGGCAAATTGCGGTACAGCGCTTTAAACTACTTGAAGCGCTGACTTTCCACCAATCCATAGAACTCTATCAACTACAAAATATTAACCGCTATATTTTGGAACAAATTGAAGAAGGCTATCTAGTTCTAGATGAAAACTATGACATTGTTCTAAGTAATCCAGCAGCCTGCTCTTTGTTAGGTATTCCGCCACAGTTTGCCAGTGAAAAATATCCTTTAGCGAAATGGCATCCCGATTTATTTGAAATTCTTAAGTTTGATAACCTACAAGAAGGCGATCGATTTATTTTTGAGTCTCGACTATCGGCCTATTCTATTAACATTAAAGTGCAACATCTTGTAGTGCCGCAACAAGCATTGACGCTACTCATCTTACAAGATGCACAGCAGATTAATCAGCAAGCTCAACAACTCAAACTTGCCGCCTTAGGGCAGCTTTCAGCCAGTATTGCACATGAAATTCGTAACCCGCTAGCAGCCATTGTTCAGGCAAATGAATTATTTAAAGATAGTGATTTAGAACAGCAAAATACTTTACGCCGTATGATTGGTAAGCAAACAAAACGCATTGATAGTATTGTGCAAGACACATTAGGACTTGCTAGCAGTGAAAGAACTCATCCAATCCAGATTGAACTAAACGACTTCATAAAGACGTTATTAGACGAAGATTTATTAGATGTTAAACATTCTATACAGCTTAAAATTTCTGATTCATGCTTAAAATTATTATTTGATGAGAAACAACTCAGACAAGTGCTCATTAACCTTGTCAGAAATGCTTTACGCCATAATGCGCCCGATTCCCCCCATGTTCTGATCAACATTCATTCACAAACAAATAAAATCTATATTGATGTGATCGATTACGGTGAAGGGGTTTCAAAACGTGATATATCTCAACTATTTAAACCATTTTTTAGTACCGAAATTAATGGAACTGGTTTAGGATTATATTTGTCTCATAGTTTTTGTGAGGCAAACCATGCAAAGCTCACTTATGTAGAGCAAAAACAAGGGGCATGCTTCCGAATGGAATGCCCAATAATATATTGATTTTTTTATTAGGTTTTTGGGGAAATGGCAGAACAGCAACCACTGGTTTTGCTTGTAGACGATGAAGAAGATCTGTGCCTTTTAATGCAAATGACTCTTGCACGAATGGGGATTAAAACACATCTTGCTTATCGGGTTGAACAGGCCAAACAACTCTTTACTCAGTTTCATTACGATGCATGTTTAACCGATTTGAACCTACCCGACGGTAGCGGTTTAGAATTGGTTAAACACGTTTCTCAAACTTACCCACACACACCAATTGCAGTTTTAACTGCATACGGCAATATGGATATTGCAATTGCAGCGTTAAAGGCAGGAGCTTTTGACTTTGTAAGTAAACCTATTAACCAAATTCATTTAGATCAGTTATTAAAAAAAGCGTTAAATCAGCCAAAACTAGAGCATGAGTTCGGTGAAACCACATTGGAAAACGACCTATTAATCGGACGTTCTCCACCAATACAAAACCTACGTATTGCTATAAAAAAAATAGCCCGCTCTCAAGCTCCTGTGTTTGTTACAGGTGAGTCTGGTACAGGTAAAGAGGTTGTTGCTAATCTTATTCATCGCTTGAGTAATCGCAGTGAAGGCCCGTTTATTGCGATTAACTGTGGCGCAATTCCAACTGAGCTCATGGAAAGTGAACTTTTTGGACATAAAAAAGGAAGTTTTACTGGAGCGACCCAAGACAAACAAGGCCTTATTTTATCTGCTCATGGCGGCAGTTTATTTTTAGATGAAATTGCCGAATTGCCATTAAGTATGCAAGTTAAATTGCTTCGGGCAGTGCAAGAAAAGAAAATTCGCCCAGTAGGTTCAGATCAGGAAATTGATGTTGATTTTCGAGTAATCAGCGCCAGCCACCAAGATTTAGATTTATTAGTCCGACAAGGGAAATTCCGTCAGGACTTATTTTTCCGTATTCATGTGATGGATATCATGTTGCCGCCACTGCGTGAGCGCGGTGGCGATATTTTGTTATTAGCCAATCATTTTATTCAAAAAGTTTGTATGGAATGGGAAATTCCAAGCAAACAATTAACTACAACTGGTGAAACTTATTTATTACAGCAAGATTTCCCGGGTAATGTTCGTGAATTAAGAAATATGATTGAACGAGCTATTACTTTAAGTGATGATGAATGTATTGATTTAACACATCTAGCACCTCTTCTCAGAGGCAGTAGCGTTAACTCTCAAATCGCCACTAAACCAGAGAATGAGGCATCAACTGCGATTACTCATGCCCGACCAAAATTACCACTGGAAGGCCTAGAACGCTACTTAGAAAATATTGAAAAAGATCTTCTATTGAACGCACTGGACATGACACATTGGAACAGGACTTTAGCAGCTAAAAAGCTAGGAATGACCTTTCGCTCTTTACGCTATCGACTGAAAAAGTTTGGCTTAGATACCGAATTGGGAGAAGAAGTATAAAAACTACTTTTTCTTTAGAAATAAATCTGCAACGCGATCTAAATAGACGTCTTCTTTCATTTCTGGGGGCAAAGGATAGCTCTGATTAGGCTGAATACCTTGCCCTTCAATCATATTGCCATTTGGCGTGTAATAGTGTGAGACGGTCATTTGTAATGCCGCACCACTTGGCAAAGGAAATAGTTTTTGCACAACTCCTTTTCCATAACTTTTTTCGCCCATAACCCACGCACGCTGGTGTTCTTTCATGGCCGCAGTAAAAACTTCGGCTGCCGATGCAGAGCGATGATTAATTAATATACCTAATTTTATATTCTGAAATTCATTGCCGGGCAAAGCCTGAAATTGCTGATTACCTTCCGAACGGCTTTTAGTTGAAACAATAATTCCGTTATTTAAAAATAAATCTGCCGACTCGACTGCTGCCGATAACAATCCACCCGGATTGTTTCGCAAATCGATTAAAACAGCTTTTAAACGTGGTGAACTATTTTCTTCAATTAACCGCTTAATTTCATTTGCTGTGTCTTGCTGAAATACTCTAATTTTGAGTACTAAAACCTGATTATGTAGCATTACAGGTTCGATATCGGTTTCTATTTTTTTATTACGAACTAAGTTAATGTTTCCACTTAACTCTTCTGCTTGTACTTGAAGCGTACTTCCAATAGAACCGTAAAGCAGACCAAGTACCTGATCTTGGTTTAAATTTTTTAAATCTTGGTTATCAATCTTGAGAATCGTCTGACCATTTCTCAAACCTAACTTATATGAGTCTGAACCCGTTTTAAGATCGCGAATCATCCACTTATGGAGATGCAATTCAGGGCTTAAAGCAAAATCAACCGAGGCAAGGTCACCTTCGGTATATTGGATGAGTTGTCGATATTCTTCTGCTGACAAATAACGTGAATAACGATCTAGCCCACTCACTAGCCCTTTAATGGCTTGTTGAAATAAGGCATCGTCAGACTTCACATCGACATAGTTATCTCGAACGATTCCATAGATTTGTACAAACTGTTGAATCGACTCGATCGGTACCTCTGCATAACTATGTTCCGGTTCTTCCGAATCAGAATGCAAAGGTGACAATTTCTCTTTTACAACTGGCGCTGCAAAAGCAAATTGGCTGCAACACAGCAACATACTTACAAGAAGTTTTTTATATTTAATGTGTTGCAGCATCCAATCACCTTTGGTTTATGCAGATAATGTAATCAGGTTACGTCCTTGCATTTCAGCAGGAACAGGAATCTGCATTAAATTGAGAATCGTTGGTGCTACATCGGCAAGCACACCACCTTCTGCAATTGTTGCTTGTGTTGGGCCAACATAGATAAACGGTACAAGTTCCGTTGTATGTTGAGTATGAACTTGGCCACTTTCGTAGTCTTGCATTTGTTCAACGTTACCATGGTCAGCAGTAATCAACATATGGCCTTTCTTTGCCATGACCGCTTCATAGACACGTCCTAGGCAAAGGTCAACCGCTTCAACTGCTTTAACTGCAGCATCAAAAATACCTGTATGGCCTACCATATCACCATTGGCATAGTTCACAACCAATAAATCGTATTCACCAGAATTAATGGCTTTAACCAATTCATCAGTTACTTCATAAGCACTCATTTCAGGCTTAAGATCATATGTCGCAACGTTTGGAGATGGAATTAAAATACGTTTCTCACCTGGATATTCATCTTCACGCCCACCACTAAAGAAGAACGTTACATGCGCATATTTTTCAGTTTCGGCAATACGCAACTGAGTTTTTCCAAGAGAAGATAAATATTCACCCAATGAATTTTTGAGAGCTTCTGGCATGTATGCAACTGGCGCATCAATGCTAGCCTGATAACGTGTAAGCATCACAAATTTAGAAAGATTTGGTACAACTTTACGCTCAAAGCCAGCAAAGTCTTTTTCTACAAATGCGCGAGTAATTTCACGAGCTCGGTCAGCACGGAAATTCATAAATACAACGCTATCACCGTCTTGGACTTTAGCAACATCCCCAATACGAGTCGCTTTTACAAACTCATCGTTTTCATTGGCTGCATAAGCTAACTCTAACCCTTCCACTGCTGTTTGCACAGTACGAAGTGCCTCGCCTTCGGTCAACAGACGATAAGCTTGCTCAACGCGATCCCAACGATTGTCGCGGTCCATTGCAAAGTAGCGGCCAATCATGGTCGCAATACGGCCTTGACCTTGGTATTGAGCAAATAATGCATCTAGTTTTTCTAAAGACGATTGAGCACTACGTGGAGGTGTATCACGGCCATCAAGGAAAGCATGTAAATAAACTTTTGCACCACGTTTCAATGCAAGCTCACACATCGCCACAATATGGTCTTCATGCGAGTGAACACCACCGTCTGAGAGCAATCCCATAATATGAACGGCGCCACCAGCAGCTTTGGCTTTTTCAACAGCGTCGATCAACACTTCATGTTTAAAAAAGTCGCCAGTACGAATATCTTTAGTAATACGGGTAAAGTCTTGATACAACACTCGACCAGCACCAAGGTTCATATGGCCAACTTCAGAGTTACCCATTTGCCCATCAGGTAAGCCAACATCTTCACCAGAACCAGAAATTAGACTATTTGGATGCTTTGCTGTCATTGCCGCCAAATTCGGTGTTTTTGCTGCAAGAAAAGCATTATCTTCAGTCGCTTCACGGTGTCCAACACCATCCATAATGACCAGAACGTGAGGGATCTTGCCAGCAGTTGCATCCGTCATAATCTATTTCTCTTTTGTCTACAATTTCGTCACGATATCTTACCGAATTTTCGGTCAAGACTCTATTTTTTCCTATGGCTTTCATCAATATCTACGATTGATGAAAACCATAAATATCAATTATTACTAGCGAGCACGGTAAAGCAAATAACTTCCGGCGCCAAACATTAACAAGATAGGTACGAGTACAAACCATGCTGGAGATGGGGCATAAACCAAGCTGGCGTAACCCAAGAAATCCTGCAAATAATAGAAACTCAAACCAATAAACAATGCGATCACCAAACGGAAACCCATCGATTGCTGGCGTAATGGCCCAAAAATAAATGAACACGCCACGAGAACCAGAGCAATCAACGAAAATGGCGAGGCAACTTTTTGCCAGAAAGCCAATTGATAGGTCTTTGGAACCTGACTATATTCATCCATATAGCGCATGAAACTAATCAGCTGGCTTGGAGATAAATCTTCAGGATCTAAAGTCACCATATGCACATATTTAGGCTGTAATGCTAAAGAAAGCGATTGTTCGTCATGGTCAGTTTTTATGGCATTTCCTGCCGCCAAAATATCCATTTGTTTTGCTTTCTTCAAAGCCCATTGACCATCTTTTACGAACTGTCCTTGCTGAGCATTAATTAATGATTGCAAGTAATAGTTCTGGTCAAAATCGACCACTTGAATATCTTTTAAATTGCCCTGAGAGTTAGCATAGTCGATATAGATAAATCGCTGCCCTTCACGTGACCAATAACCTTTCACTTCGCCTAAAGCAGCTACAGAGCGGTGACTCTTAACACTTTCTGCTTTTTCATTCGTATATGGAATAACCCATTCACTTAAGACAAAAGACAAAATAATAAGTAGTAAAGCTGAGCGCATCACCCAACCGACAATACGCCATAAGCTAATACCAGCTGAGCGCATGACAATAAGTTCACTGCTAGTTGCCAGTGACCCTAAACCAATTACAGCACCAATTAAGGCAGAAATAGGCAAAATTTCATATAGATAACGAGGTGCTCCCCAGAATACATAGATGAGAGCTTGCCATGCGTTATAGTCTGGTTTGAGCTCACCTAACTCGCCAAGGTACGTAAATAAGATCTGTAAAATCGACAAAACAACTGTGGTGCCAAACATTGCAAGCGCAGTGGTTTTCGTCACATATTTGGCGACTATTCGACGTGCTAACATTATAATTTCACTCGCTTGATCTGTTTCTTGATTTTTGGTGCCAACTTCTGTTTACGAGAAAATAAGGCAGCTGCAACGCCATAAACAACCAACACGGCAGGATAAGCCCAAATATCGAGTTCTTCTTTACTAATACGAGTCTTGATTGCAATCATTAATACGATCAGACTGGAAAAAATAAAAACTGCAGGAATAAGACGATAATAACGACCTTGTCTTGGACTCACTTCAGACAATGCTACTGAAAGCATTAAAGCGATAAGAATGGTGAATGGCCCAAACAAACGCCATCCCAACTCACTTCTTATGACTGGATCATTCGTTTTTGCAAAAAGTTTAGTCGTTGATAATGCTTCTACATCACCACTTTCAAACTTAACATCTTTGTCATTTTCTAAACGTAGACGATAAGACTGAAACTCGGCTTGTGTATATTTTGGTTGTCCCGGAAATATTTCATAACGGCGGCCTTGCACCAGATCAACCACATTGGCTGTGTCATTTGCAACTTCTACACGAGTCGCTTCTTTTGCCAAGATCATGACATCTGGTTTATCTTCTTTGGTCGCGCGTTGATAAAAGAAAATGTCTTTTAGATTTTTTCGATCTTCAGATAGTGAACCTGCATAAATCGTATAGGGTCCAGAAGAAATAAATTCTCTTGGGCGAACCAAATCGAAGCCTGTCCGAACCGCTTGGGTGGTGGTTAATTTTTCAAACTCACGCAATCCCCACGGCGTCATCCAGAGCATAAGCACAGACTGACACACCATATAAACAAGTGTCATTGGAATAAGTAGTCGAGCCAATTGATGACGACTCACACCACTACCATTCAGGACTGCCATTTCATGGTCAACATATAGGCGACCAAACACCAACATTAAACCAATGAAAAAACCCAGTGGTAAAATGAGTGTTAGAAATTCAGGTAAACGATATCCAATGATGCTAAACAAGATACTGGCATCTAAACGCCCCTGCGCCGCCACACCAAAGTATTTGATCAGACGACCACCCATCATGATTAGGGTCAATAAGGAAATGACCACCAATGAGGTAGAGACAACTTGCTTGACGAGATAACGCCGAATAATCAAAGTAATACTTCCAAAAGGCTAATCGGGACGACTGCTAGTTTACCCGAATGTTAAAAATATAAAACCGCACATTGCAACGCTATGCTTGAAAGTGTTTCAATGTTTTAATTCATCATAACTTTCTATAGGCAATCACGACAGCCATGAAATTTACAACTTATACAACTTTTCCCGAACAGACATCTAATGAATCTTTGTGGGTTTTAGTTGATTCAGAACAGTTACAAAGCAACGTCAACGCATATCAAATCAATAACCTAGAAAGCGTTCTGAACGCTACCCAATTTAAAGGCAACTTCAATGAAACTCTGCCTTTATTTGGCCAGATTTCAAATCAGCCTCACAGCCAATTACTTGGCTTAGGAAAAACAGCCGAACTTCAGGCAGTCAAGCTCGCTAAACTTGCCCAAACGATTATCAAATCGACACAAAATAAATTTAAGCATATCGCAATTGATATTGCTGCGTTACCTGTCGAGCACCATTATTTATTTGCTTTGAGCTTAACTCAAGCAGCTTATGGTTATGATGAGTTTAAATCGAAAAAAAATGAATTTGTGTTACAACAGGTTGATTTAATTAGTTCAACAACTAGCCTAGATGAAAAACAACTGGCTTTAGTACATGCAGTACAGTCTGGACAGTCTTATGCACGTGATCTTGGCAACCGCCCAGGTAATATTTGTTTCCCAGAATATTTGGCAGAACAAGCTCTAGCTTTAGCAGCAGAATTCCCAGACTTACTTAAAGTCACTGTTTTAAATGAGCAACAAATGGCTGATTTAGGCATGTATGCTTTTCTTGCAGTCAGCAAAGGATCTGATCGTCCGGGCCGTATTGTAACGCTCGAATATCAAGCACAGATTGATCAAGCTCCGGTTGTTCTCGTTGGTAAAGGTGTAACTTTTGATACGGGTGGTATTTCTTTAAAACCAGGCCTTGGCATGGATGAAATGAAATTCGATATGTGTGGTGCAGCCTCTGTACTAGGTACCATTCGTGCATTATGCGAAGCAAAACTTCCTATTCATGTAGTAGGTGCAATTGCAGCAGCAGAAAATATGCCTTCTGGTAAAGCAACTCGTCCGGGTGACATTGTGACAACCATGAGCGGGCAAACTGTTGAAATCTTGAATACAGATGCTGAAGGCCGTCTTGTACTGTGTGACACATTGACCTATATCAAACGCTTCAATCCAGCAGTCGTGGTTGATATCGCAACATTAACTGGTGCATGTGTAGTCGCTTTAGGTAAAGTACTCAGTGGGTTATTCTCACCAGATGATGCTTTGGCAGCCGAGCTCCAACAAGCTGGCGAGCAATCTTTTGACCGTGTATGGCGTATGCCAGTCATTGATGATTATCAAGAGTTACTTGATTCACCATTTGCAGATATTGCGAACATCGGCGGTCCATACGGCGGCGCGATTACGGCTGCATGTTTCCTTGAGCGATTTACACGTGAATATCGTTGGGCTCATTTAGATGTAGCAGGAACAGCATGGTTATCTGGTCCAGCTAAAGGTGCAACTGGTCGTCCAGTACCACTTCTCATGCAATTTCTAGCGAATCGTGTAAATACGAATGGCTAAAGTTAGTTTTTATCTGTTTGAAACCAGCGAAGAACGGCAAGTCGATAGTGCTTGCCGTTTATGTCGAAAAATATTACAGAAGCATCCTAAAATCTGGTGGTATTGCCCAGATGTGCAGCTACAACAGATTCTTGATGAAAGATTATGGGAATTCGACCCTGTCAGTTTCATTGCGCATGGTGTTGACCAGACTGATGCTGCTGTATGTATTTCGGCTAAACAACCGCTTGAACAAGGCCTGTTAGTATTTAATTTTAACAATCATGCACTTGAACAAGTTGATCATTTTAGCCACATTATAGAAATTGTTGAAAATAATGAAACAGCCAAGCAAATTGGTCGAGAAAAATTTAAAATGTATCGCCGTTTGGGTATAGAGCCGCGAACCTTTAAATTATAACGCGCTAAAATGTAAATACTGTTGATCAAGGAGAAACATGGTGGCATTAAATGTCGGGCAAGATTTTAAAAAAAGATGGTTAAATGCGCCTGAAGCTGTCCGTCATACCTATCAACAGGATTTGGCACGTATTTGCGACTTACTAGAACCTCAGACGCCTATTCAGCTTTGGGTTTTAAATGACGAAAAAGCGCAGTTAGAATCACAGCAAAAAATTGAACAAGCCTACGCAGATCTCAAAGCCGAGCTTATTGAGCAAGCACGTATTCGTCGTCAACTTGCTTTAGAAAAAGCGCTTGCGGACAAACGTGCATCGGAAGCTGCCTATGCTGCGGAGTTGCAAGCAGACGAAGTTCGAAAATTTAATGAACAGACTGAAACATTACACACATTACGTAGTCATTTAGAACAAGAGGTTGCAGAGCAAACTGCGCGTTATCAGAAAAACCCTGAAACACCAGCGGTCAATTACGCTGCTGGCGTAAAACTGAGTATTACTGATGATCAAATCTTATCTGAGCTTGAAAGTTTACGCATTCGTTTAGAACTTGAAGCTGAGAGCTTAATTGAACAGTCTGTAACGGCTTTCCGAGCCAAGCTAAATTCGGCAGCTCAAGAAGAAATAGATTATATTTTGAAAAATTCTAAGTTTTCTGATGAAAAAATAGAAAAGTAAACCGTTAAATCTTTTTCTTGTCATAAAAATGACACCTATATGTCACAAAATAGACACATAGATTATTCTTATAGATCAATTGATTATAAGAAAGAAAAGCTGAAATTTTAAGATAATTAATGAGGATAAGAGATGGACATTCTGCATCAGATTTCAAAGCAAGTTGAACAGCTTAATCAGGGTGAGCAATGGACATTTTCAGCACAAGAATTTTATATGAGTCATAACGACTTTAACTCTTTATCTATCTTACTTACACGCGAGTCTGAAAATCGTGATTTTTCAATTACTCGCACTCAGCATAACAAGCCATGGGTCGGCACCCACTCTGTTACGCTAACCAAGCATTAAATTTTCAAAACAAAAAAACCGGAACATGCGTCCGGTTTTTTATTTTAACGATTTAGCTTTTTATTTTAAAAAACCATTTTCAGCTAAAAAAGCCATACTAATATTTGACTCTGTTTTTTGTTCAGCAGCTTTGTCACCTAGCAATAAACGCTCGATATAACGTGCTAAAACATCGACTTCAAGGTTTACTTTGCTGCCTACTTGCCATGTTCCAATGTTAGTACGCTCTGCTGTATGCGGAATTAGATTTAAGCTTAAAATATTTCCACGTAAGTGATTAATCGTTAAACTAATACCATCTACAGTCACAGAACCTTTTTCTGCTAAATATTTAGCAAGTTCTGCGGGTGCCGTAACTTCATAATAGATTGAGCGAGCATCTTCACGTACTACGGTAATTTCACCGACGCCATCAACGTGACCACTTACAATGTGTCCACCAAAGCGTGTTGTCGGCAACATTGCCTTTTCAACATTGACACGTTGCCCAACTTTCCAGTTACCCAAAGTTGTTCGATTCAAGCTTTCACGAGAAACATCAGCTGCGTACCAGTTATCGCCCCATTCAATCACGGTGAGACAAATACCATTGGTCGCAATTGAGTCACCCAAATGTACATCCGACATATCCAGATCAGTCTGAATACGTAAACGTACATCGCCACCTACGCTTTGCAGGCTTTCAACTTTTCCTAAACTTTCAATAATGCCTGTAAACATGGCTCAATCTCCAAATCTTTTTACACTGCTTAAATTGCAGCGCTTACCAAAGTGCGAGCTGTGTACTATTACCTGAAGTATCTACACCACCTAGCTCGGCGAAGTGGTAAAGCTGGCCTAATAACTGACGTAATGGTGGGCCCGACTTAGCATGAGTATCTGTAATCACAATAAACTCAAGCACGCGTGCACGTTCAGACTGTCGCTGTTTACTTACTCGATAGCGTGGAACATCTTGTGTTAACAAGGTCACTTTGCCGCGCTCCAGATTGGCCATAAGCAAATCTTTAGGCTCGATATTACCATCAGTTGAATAACTGGTCAGAATATAGCGAGCATTAATGGTTGAAAGTAGTTTTTCATACGCATCTTTCGCATATTTAGAAGAGTTATATGGACTTGGACGCTCTTTACGCCAAGCTCTATCAATTCCACTCTTATAACCTTTGGTATCTGGTGATGGTAAATCGACCTGATCCCATAATGTTAATGCATTTAAAACATGGTAATTACTACTATATGCGTGCTGGTTATATGGTGGATCGAGATAGGCAACATCGACTTCAAAACCACTCATTTGATTTGCTAGATGCTGTGAATCTACACACCACATTTCAGCAGCAGGACGCTTACGGTCACCAATCTCGCAAAAACGGCTTGGTGTTAACCAAAGTAATGACTCAATTCGTTCTAATGCAGTTTGAGTACGACCGCCCCACCCTTGGTGAAAGCTTTTAAATACACCGCTGGTATTACTAACAAAACTTGCTGAATAGAGCAAAGGTGCGAGCAAAGCACTCATCTCTACATCATTAATTGCACCTTGAGATTGCCATGTTGCAATCTGCTGGCGAATCGCATCAATACGCATACCATTGCGGCGTTTAAAGAACAAACGGTCACGAGCTGGATCATAAATATCATCGTTACGTGGACAAAGATTATGGGTTACCCAACCTTTAACTTCAGGTAAGCGATTTAAATAATCGATTGCCTTCTGATAACCACCCAGTTCTTTAAAAGCAGGTGCATCGGTACAAGCTAAAATCGCATGATTTAATGCATGGCTATAAGGTTCCCAGTCATTTGCAATCACACGGTAACCATTTTGACGCGCCAAACGAGATACGACACCACTGCCGGCAAAGAAATCGGCAAAAATCGGAGGATTCTTTTTCTTGCTATTCAGCGTCCCTGTAATTTCAAGGGCTTCTAAAATTAGATGGAGCAATCGGCGCTTGTTACCTAGGTAAGGAACAAGCTGATGGAAAAGATATTCGTCTGTCGTACGGGCCGCATGACGACGTTTGTGATAAACCGAAGACTCTGGATTCATACTTTCTCTTGCGTAGGGATTAACCTTAAGCGTATATCTTGATCAAGTTGTGTCACATCAAGAAGTGTAAAACGAAGTTGTTGTGCCATATATTCAAACTCTGCATTGAACATGGCTCTTGCACTTTTCCCCAAGAATGTCGGGGCAATATAACTGATCAACTCATCTACCAGACCTTCTTGTAAAAAGGCAGTAGATAAGGTCGCACCGGCTTCCACCAACACATCATAAATTTGATGTTGCTTAGAGAGGATCTGTAACAGCATTTTTAAAGGCTGAATTTCTAATTGTATCACGCCTAAATCGGCAAGTTCTTGACGATATGGCCCCATCACCATCACAGTTTCAGGGTTTTCTAAAATTTTAGCAGCGAGCGGCAAACGTCCCTGACGATCTAGAACAACTCGCTTTGGCTGAGCAACTGTCTCAATATCAATATGACTCAGTGAGCGTACATTAAGCTGACAATCATCTGCAATCACAGTTTCAATGCCTGTAATCACTGCGCCTGAAATGGCACGCCAATGCTGGACATCTTGACGTGCAACTGCACCGGTAATCCACTTTGATTCACCAGATGCCATTGCCGTACGTCCATCTAGGCTTGAAGCTACTTTTAAGCGTACATAAGGCATGCCCGTAGACATCGCCTTTAAGAAACCTTGATTTAATTTTTCTGCTAAATCTTCACAAATACCAACTTCTACTTCAATGCCAGCATTTTTCAAAATCTGAACGCCTTTACCTGCAACGAGTGGGTTTGGATCAGGACATGCTACCACTACTTTTTTAACTTGGGCTTTAACCAATGCTTCAGCACAAGGAGGAGTTCTCCCGTAGTGTGCACATGGCTCTAGCGTCACATACGCTGTTGCACCTTGAGCCTGCTCGGCTGCCTGACGTAAGGCAAAAACCTCTGCGTGCGGTTGACCTGCTTTAGGATGAAAGCCCTCACCTATTAACTGATCATCTTTGACAATGACGCAACCAACATTTGGATTAGGCTTAGTCGAATATAGACCTCGTTTGGCAAGTTCAATAGCTTGCTGCATCCAATATTGATCTTTTTTCAACTCAGACATAAAAATCTCAAATAGTTATTGTTCACGTTGCTGCATTTGCTCAATTTGACGGCGAAAAGCTTCAACATCCTGAAAATCTTGATAAACAGAAGCAAATCGGACATAAGCGACATGGTCAAGTGCAAATAGGGATTGCATAACGACTTCACCAATTGTTCGAGACTTCACGTCACGCTCACCTAAACGGCGAATCTGCAATTGAATATCACTTAAAACAGTTTCTATCTGTTCTTGTGTGACTGGACGTTTCTGCAAAGCATGCATTAACGAACGGCGTAGCTTGGCCTCATCGAAAGGTTCATTTTTTCCATTCGATTTGATCACACGAGGCATTACCACTTCATAGCTTTCAAAAGTGGTAAAACGTTCACCGCAACTTACACACTCACGACGTCGACGAATCTGACAGCCTTCGGCGGCTAAACGTGAATCGATGACTTTACTATCTGCGGCGTTGCAAAATGGACAATGCATAGCGGATTTATAGGGTCGATTACTTTGACCTAGTGTAGCAAAATTTCTACACTTACAGAACCAGCATTCTATAAGACAAAAAAACAGTCCGAAGACTGTTTTTTGATTGGAATATATTACGAATTATTCAATACGTTCGCCATGTTGGCTTAAATCCAGACCCATGCGTTCATCATCGGCGTTAACACGGATACCAATCACAAGATCAATCACTTTAAGAATTACAAAAGTAGCAACACCACTGTAGATCATAGTTGCCAATACGCCTTCAACTTGTACCCATAATTGACCAGCGAATGTTGGTGCTAAGGTAACGTTGGCTGCTTTGATAATTTCATCACTGTAAAATACGCCAGTTAAAATCGCACCGACAATACCACCTACAGCATGTAAACCAAACGCATCCAAAGCATCATCGGCTTTAAGTAAGCGCTTAAGTGCAGTAATACCCCAGAAGCACACTACGCCACCGATAAGGCCCATGACTAAAGCACCACCTACACCGACGAAACCTGCTGCTGGCGTAATCACAACCAAACCAGCGACAGCACCAGAAGCACCACCTAATACAGATGCTTTACCACGAATCATACGTTCAACAACTAACCATGATAATGCAGCAGCAGCGGCAGCAACTTGAGTCACTAAAATCGCCATGCTTGCACGAGCACCAGCGCCTAAAGCACTACCACCATTAAAGCCAAACCAACCCACCCAAAGTAAGCTTGCACCGACAACAGTTAGAGTCAAGTTATGCGGAGCCATAGACTCACGGCCAAGGCCAATACGTTTGCCAAGCATGTAAGCAGCAACTAAACCTGCAACACCTGAGTTGATATGTACAACTGTACCACCAGCAAAATCTAATGCGCCTGCTTTAAATAACCAGCCATCTGTTGCCCAAACCCAGTGAGTAATTGGTGCATAAACAACAAGTACCCAAATTGCAATGAATGCCATGAAAGCTGAATACTTCATACGGTCTGCAATAGAACCGCTAAGAATTGCAACTGTAATGATGGCAAAGGTCATTTGGAAAATAACAAAGAGACTTTCAGGAATTGTTCCACTCAATGCATCAAACGCGACTCCGTTTAGCATTGCTTTAGACAAATCACCAAAAAATGCACCTGTGCCAGAGAACGCGATTGAATACCCAGCAACCACCCACAGCAAACTAACTAAAATCGCAGCTGAAAGGCTGAACATCATAGTACTTAATACATTTTTTTTACGTACCATACCGCCGTAGAATAGTGCCAACCCAGGAATGGTCATTAATAAAACCAAAGCTGTTGAAACCAAAATCCAAGATGTATCGCCTGTATCGAGTTTTGGTGTTGGTGCTGGAGCTGCCGGAGTTTCAGCAACTGGTGCTTCTGCAGTGGTTGCAGTAGCTGGAGATGTTGATGTAGCCGCAACTTCCGATGTAGGCGTTGTTACAGCTTCTTCTGCCCAAACGGCAGTACCACCCAAAAGAGCGCCTGATAGACTCAGCGCCATAAGCATTTTTTTCATTCGTGTCCCCCAACCTCATTTACGAGTTATTTTCTACTCAGCAAGCTTTGTGCCAATTAGACAGCATCTGGTCCAGTTTCACCCGTACGGATACGGATTACTTGTTCCAGGTTAGTCACAAAAATCTTACCATCGCCGATTTTCCCAGTGCTTGCTACACGTGTAATTGATTCAATTACCGCGTCGACCATTTCATCACTAATCGCAATTTCGATTTTTACTTTAGGTAAGAAATCAACCACATACTCCGCGCCACGGTAGAGTTCTGTATGTCCTTTTTGACGACCAAAACCTTTAACTTCAGTTACGGTAATCCCTTGTACACCAATGTCAGAGAGCGCTTCACGCACGTCATCCAATTTAAACGGTTTTACAATTGCAGTTACAAGCTTCATGTTTGTTTCCTTCGGCTTCTTTTCACCAGTAAGGTTTTATGTTCAATTTTCATGCCAATATTTCAAAGGTTGAGGGAAATGAATCTATTGCATGAACTTTCTTTATAACCTATTTAGTGATCAAGATGTAGATGAGCTATTAAAAATAAAATGAATTTTCAGTATAGTTAAGTGCTTATTTAATGTTCTATTTGTACTAAAAGAATTGAAACCTATATCCCACGTTCAAGCAGTGGTAAACTGTAAAGCATAAGGTAATACAACACTTTGGATATTTCATGCTAGAAACTTTATTACAGGCCATTCTGGAACAAATTGATGAGCCTAAAAAAGATTTGGAAAAAAATTTACGTGCATTATTAAATGAAGCAGTCGAAAAGTTAGATCTTGTTTCCAGACAAGAAATTGACCGCCAAAAGACCGCCCTTCAATCGGCCAACCAACGTTTAGCAGAGCTACAAAAACAAGTGGAACTATTAGAAGAAACTTTAAAGAATAAAAAATAAGCACCAATGTAGCGCACTTATACTTTACAACGATTAAAAATGAAGCACCATAATGGAACAATAAGATGTCTTTTTCTAAAATTTATACACGGGGACTTTTGGGTTTACATGCACCTCTCATTGAAGTAGAGGTCCATGTGAGTCAAGGCTTACCTTCTCTTACCATTGTAGGACTAGCTGAAGCGGCTGTAAGAGAAAGTAAAGACCGAGTTCGCTCAGCAATTATTAACAGTGGATTTCAATTCCCGACTAAACGGCTGACCATTAATCTTGCACCAGCAGATTTGCCCAAAGATGGGTCACGTCTAGATTTACCGATTGCATTAGGGATTTTAATTGCCTCTGGTCAGCTTCCGGAAAACTGTGCCGAAGATTTTGAATTAATTGGTGAATTAGCGCTGGATGGCCATGTAAGACCAGTGTCAGGTACTTTAACTTTGGCCATGGCTTGCCAACAAGCTAAGCATAAAATGCTTTTACCGCTTGATAATAGTCAGGATATTAGCCACTTACCCGATTTTAAATGTTATCCAGTAGGTCACTTAAAAGAAGTCTGTGAACATTTTCTGGGCACGAAATCTCTAACTTCGGTTGAGCCTACGACCACCTCAAACCAAATGCCTTATAAATTTGACCTTGCAGATGTAAAAGGTCAGCTGCGACCACGCCGTGCACTCGAAATTGCTGCTGCCGGGGGGCATTCTTTACTTTTTAAAGGCCCACCTGGAACAGGTAAGACTTTACTCGCTTCACGTCTTCCTTCCATTTTACCGCCGCTCTCTAATCAAGAAACGCTTGAAGTTGCGAGTATTTACTCGATTTCGAATACATCACATACTTTTGGTCAGAGACCATTTCGAGCACCCCATCATACAGCATCTGCAATTGCACTCGTTGGGGGCGGTTCTCATCCTAAACCGGGCGAAATTACCTTATCTCACTTAGGTGTGCTCTTTTTAGATGAACTTCCAGAGTTTGACAGAAAGGTGCTAGAAGTTTTACGTCAGCCGCTTGAGTCAAAAGAAATCATTATTTCACGAGCAGCTCGGCAAATTACTTATCCAGCTAACTTCCAACTGATTGCTGCAATGAACCCCTGCCCATGTGGTTATGCATTTAATCAAGATAGTCGTTGTCAGTGTTCACCTGAAAGTATTAAGCGCTATCAAAATCGTATATCGGGGCCATTACTAGACCGTATCGATTTGCATATTGATGTGCCACCATTAAAGGCGCAGGAATTACAAGATTCCACGCCTGCTGAAGACTCTACGGCAGTGCGACAACGTGTGATTTATGCCTATGAACAACAAATGCAAAGACAAAATTGTTTAAATCAAGCGCTTTCACCGAAACAACTAGAACAACACGCTGTACTTGATAGCACTTCACAACGAATGATTGAAATGGCTCAACAGCGTTTAAATCTATCGGCTCGTGCTTATCATCGTGTTTTACGAGTAGCGCGGACCATTGCCGATTTAGCTCAAAGTGAGATGATTCAAAGCATTCATCTTACAGAAGCGCTCTCTTATCGAGGCAATCATTCTTAAAGTGAAACAGCGGATGATGAGTCCGCTGTTCTTTAATATTTATATAAGTTGTTAATCAAAGAATTTATCACTGCCTATATAAATAGGCACAGAGGACGCTATGAAAATTTTGGCTATCTCAGGTAGTACAAGAAAAGCATCTACAAATACCGCACTATTACGAGCGATGAAAGATATCTCACCGTCCAGTATTGAGTTTTCAGTTTTCGATCAAATTAATAATCTTCCTATCTTTTCTCCAGATGATGAGGGAGGAAAAACACCTGCCGTAGTAGAAGAATTCATCAAATCCGTTTCTGCCTCAGATGGCATTATCATCTCAAGTCCTGAATATATTCGTTGTATTCCAGGCGGTCTTAAAAATGCAATTGATTGGATGGTTTCACGCACCGAAATCGTAGACAAGCCTATCGTTCTAGTTCATGCATCTAGCCGCGGCGACGATATGCTGGTTTCTTTAAGAAGAGTATTGTCGACAGTGAGTAGTAATTTTTTTGAAGATTTATTTTTACGCTTCTCTCTTCTTAGCAAATCCCCTGAACAAATTGTTGAGATGCTACAAACTGAACAATATAAGTCACAAATTACACCCTTTCTGCTTAGCTTTGTCTCAGAAATTCAAAAATATAAAGATCAATTAGAGTGAACTTCTCATCTTGTTTTACGAGTAGCACTGACCATTGCCGATTTGGCTCAAAGTGAGGTCATTCAAAGCCTTCATCTCACAGAAGCACTCTCTTATCGAGGCAATCATTCTTAAAATGAAACAGCGGATGATGAGTCCTCTGTTCCTTTGTTAAGAACTTGATTTAAGGTCTCGATTAAAGAAGTGATTTCTTTCTCTGATAAAGCTGCAAAACCAAAGCGAATACAACGATTAGAAGACTCGATTTTTTTAAATTTATGCTCTGTATCAATGTTGAGTTCTTTTATTTTTATAAGCTGATCTTGAGTAAATGGTTTCTGGAATTTTACCCATAAAGCCATTCCACCCGCGGGTGGTTGTACCTGAACACTCTCTGCAAAAATTCGGTGGAACTCAGTTAACGCATGGTCACGGCGTTGTTGATATATTTTTTTCATTTTACGGATATGCCGTTTGATTTCACCCCGCTGCATTAAATCTGCTAAAGCAAGTTCAGTAATATTATTACCTTGCCGATCAATCAATAAAATATCTTCAGTAATCGATTGAATGATGGGTGACGATGCCACGATGTAACCTAAACGAATCCCGGGTGCAAAGACTTTTGACAATGAACCCACATGAATGACTAATTCAGAATGAGGCAAACTTGCTAAGGGTGGCATGGGCCGACTGTCATAATGAAATTCATGATCATAGTCATCTTCAATAATATAAAAGCCCCATTTTTTTGAAAGCTCTAAGAGTTGAAGACGGCGACTCATTGGCATCGTGACAGTTGTAGGATATTGATGATGCGGAGTTGTATAAATGGCAGCAACCGAGTGTTCTTTTAAAATCCGTTCTAAATCTTCAATAACAATGCCTTGTTCATCTAATTTGACAGAAACGACCTGAAAACCATTTGACTGGAATGCTTTAAAAGCAGATGGATAATACAGCTCTTCAACAACAATAACTCCCTGCCGATTCGGCAGTGCACGGGATGCAACAAAAATTCCCATCTGGCTACCACGTACAATACAAATCTCATCTTCGGCAACATTCATAAAACGTTCCATCGACAACATTTGTTGTAAGGCTTGTCTTAGCTCAACCATACCTTGCGGATCACCATATCCCATATACTGGTTTTGAGTAATTTTAATCAGTGCATGCCGATAGGTGCGTGAAAATAGTTCGTAGGGAATAAGCCGTGGATCTGGCACTCCATCATTATGTGGGTGTTGAATAACTTCTTGGATTATTGGCTTATTATTAACTTTTCTTTCAGATATCGACTCTATTTGAAGTTGTTTTTCTGGCAAAACATCTGCCACAAATGTGCCTTTTCGAGGGCGAGTCACAAGCCAGCCTTGCGCTTCTAATTCTTCATATACTGCTTGTACCGTTTTTCGATTAATCCCTAGTTCTTTCGACAAACTACGAGACCCCGGCAGCATAGTACCTTGCGCCAAACGGCCACTTAAAATTTCCTGACTAATCAAGTTAGTAAGCTTTAAAAAAACCGTCTTTTCTTCTCTTTCATCGATACGAAAATGCACTTGCCAAGGTCTTAGCATATTTGCCTCATCTGGACCATATAACTTATAAAAACTGGATGTATTGATTCATCCAGTTATTTTCTATTCTGCCTTCACCTACTGAATTTGGTCAACTGGACTGGAGAAGAGATGAAGACTGCTTCTGTAAACAAACAAGACCTGATGCAACATGCACAGCAAGACATGCAAAAGTGGATTAGTGACTCAGATTTAACTGACCGCCAAAAGCTTGCACTCACTTGTCGTATTTTATTTGATCATGGCCATGATTCTGGTTTAGCTGGCCAAATTACTTGCCGTAGTGAAAATAAAGATTCCTTTATTACCCAACGTTTTGGTTTAGGTTTTGATGAAATTACTGCCTCAAACTTGCTTGAGGTGAATCAAGACTTAGAACCAATCCGTCAAGAAGGTATGGCAAACCCAGCCAACCGCTTTCATACGTGGATTTATAAAGAACATCCAGAAGTTAACTGCATTATCCATACACATCCCACCCATGTAGCTGCATTGTCGATGCTTCAAATTCCACTCATGATTTCTCAAATGGATGTTTGTGCACTCTATGAAGATTGCTCTTTTGTAGGCCATTGGCCAGGAGTTCCTGTAGGTAATGAAGAAGGTATTTTGATTTCTTCTGCTCTGGGTAAAAACCGTGCTGTTTTGTTGTCTCACCATGGTCAACTGGTCACAGGAAAAACCATTGAAGAAGCGTGCAACTTGGCTCTTCTAATTGAACGAGCAGCTCAACTGCAACTATTGGCTATGTCTGCCGGACAAATTCAGCCGATCCCCCACGCTTTAGCAACAGAAGCTCATGACTGGTTGTCTACTGATAAACGCAACAAAGTGAACTTTGCTTACTACGCACGTAAAGCTTTGAAAAAACATTCTGACTGTATTTAAAAAGAGATTTCGACCATGAAACTAAACGGCATTATTGGCTACCCTGTTACTCCTTTTTCTGATGACAACACCATTAATCTTCCTGTTTTAAAACAGATGCTCGATTTGCTTATTGAAAACGGCTGCGATGCAATTGCACCTTTAGGCAGTACTGGCGAAAGCGCTTATCTTGAATGGGATGAATGGTGTTTAGTCGCTAAAACGTCAATTGAAAGCATTAACAAACGTGTGCCTGTCATTATTGGAATTTCAGAACTCACGACAGATCAAGCCCTTAAAAAAGCGCAGATCGCTCAAAGCTATGGTGCAGATGCACTTATGGTGATTCCTGTATCTTATTGGAAGCTAACAGATCAAGAGATTTTTGAATATTATCAGGCAATTGCCCAAACAACGACTTTGCCAATTATGATTTATAACAACCCTGCGACTAGTGGTGTTGATATGTCTCCAGAATTAATCGTGCGTATGTTTAACAACATTGCAAACATCACGATGGTGAAAGAAAGCAGCGGTGACATTCAACGTATGCATCAAATTCAAGAGCTATCAAAAGGAGAACTTCCATTTTATAACGGTTGTAATCCTCTAGCTTTAGAAGCTTTATGTGCTGGAGCAAGCGGTTGGTGTACAGCAGCGCCAAATCTGTTAGGTCAACGACCTCAACAGCTTATCGAACATGTAAAAAATGGTGAGTTAGAACAGGCCCAGAAATCATTTTATCAGCAACTTCCTCTACTACGCTTTATCGTAACTGGTGGTTTACCCAAAACGATTAAAGCAGGTTTACAGCTAAAAGGTGTTGCTGCGGGTTCTCCACGTAAGCCTCTGTCTAAAGCTGCGGATATTGAGCTTAACCAGTTAAAACAGCTACTTTCTGAAATAGAAAACTAATAAAAAAGCGGGTCAATAAACCCGCTTTTTTACAGCATAAACTTAGAATGTTTTAGTTAAACTAAATACTAGACCTGTGTCGTAAGGTTTTTTCTGAGCATCAGTCATGCCAGAAGTGCTAATGTCTGTACCAACAACATCTAGCTCAGCCAAAATGCCTAGGATGTTACGGTTTACACCAACTTTATAATCAATATAGCTATCGTCTTCACCTGGTCCACCCGCAACTACGGCTAAAGCATCTTTATTTTTGAATTTGTTATAGCCAACTGATGCAAGTCCAGTAAATCCTGTATCTGCAATTGGCGCTGAATAACCGACATTAAAATACCAGAACTGCTTAGAATGAGCCCAGTAATCATCTGAATAGTTCACACCTACGCTAAGTGCATCCCCTTTAAATAAAGAATCAGCAAAAGTTAATTTACCGTAAACCTCATTAAAATCTAATCCATTTTTACCATCATAACCAATGCCGTTACGGTCAAAACTATGGCCCGAACCAATATAGCCATAATGAATTACACCGACATCATAAGTAGGCGCAAGCGTATCCGTTAATTTCAAAGTATTGGTATAACCCAAAGCCACATCAGTTTCTGTTGAGTTGCCAGTTACTCCAAAATCAACACTTGAACCCCAGAGTGATAAATAAGCACCAGACTTATGAGAAAAAGTAAAACCACCTTGAATTGCAGGGTTATTTGAGGATTGAGTAACTCCGCGGAAACGGTAGTCTGTAGTTGCCGCTACACTCCCTGTTGCCGTGATGCCATAAAAAGATGGTGCAGGTTCAGCCATAACCATAGTTGAGCCTGCTGCAAAGATACCAAGACCTAAGGTCTTAAGTGCAAATTTCATCATTCTGATCTCCCCCATAATGAATGCACGATTTATGTATATAAAACACATTGTGTTACTTAAGCTTTAGCAATTGCTGTGCCAATTCCATATTTACTATCACCGCGCTTCATTAATTTTGAGATCAAACTTGTTTTACAATCAAACCCCTGCTTATTTTTTATAAATATATACCTATAAAAAACAATAGAATAAAATAAAATTCTTGTGTGTTTAGAAATAATAAACATATGAAAACCCCT